>DASZVW010000197.1:0-1895 GCA_035546895.1 Polyangia bacterium | reverse complement strand
AGCGGGTCCATGAGCGCCGCGGGCGTCAGGGGCGTCGGCCCGTCAGAGCCGCACCCCGGCGCCGCAGCCAGCGCCAGTGTGACCAAGGCAATGGCCGCTCCGCCTCTCATGGGTATGAAGTATGTTCTCGCACGCTCCGGGTGTCAGAAATCGACAAATCAGTCGCCCGTGCCGGCGTCCGCGGTTAGGCTGGCGCTGTCCGGGGCGCCGCAGGCGAACCAGTCGAGCAGCAGCTGGCGCTGGTCGTCGTCGAGCGGGACCGGCGCGTCGCTCGGCGGCATGCGGCATTCCTCGAACACCCAGGTGTAGATCTCACCGATCTCCACGCCGGCGTTGGGCCCGCTGGTCGGGCCGTAGATCTGCTGGTAGTTGGTGAGCGGCATGTTCGATTCGACCTCCCCCGGGGCATGACAGTTGTCGCAGACCGGCAGGAAGACCTTGGGGAAGACCTCGCTCGCGAAGTCGGGGGACCCGGCTTCGGGGCAGACCAGCGGCTGCGGCGGCGGCACGCAATCAGACGCCGCCTTCTTGCACCCGACCGCCGCCGCAAGCGCCAGAATGCAGGCAGTCGCCGCGAGGCGCCGCCGGCCGCCCACTAGGGCACCTGCACGTAGAACGCGGCGTGGCCGTGGGGCGAGTCGTCCTGGCTGTCGCTGCACTCCTCGAACAGGTGGAAGCGCACCGTCCAGATTCCAGGCGCGTCGAAGGGGATCGGTCCGACTTTGTAGACGCCAGGCGAAAGCTCGACGGAGGGCTTCGGGGGGCCGGCCGGCGGGTGCGTGGGCGTGAGGGCCGTGTCGGGGATGATCGTCGCGCAGGTCGCCGGCTTCATGTCCTCGAGCCGGAGCGCCGTCACGGTGAAGTACGTGTCGACGTTCTCTTTGATCGGCGTCGAGATCCAACTGATGTAGTACTTGCAGTCGTCGTCGTTGCCGGCGGAGCCGTACATCGTCGGGCCGTAGTCGCTGAGATCGGCCCCGGCGTCAGCGTCAGCGCCCGTGTCCCCACTCGAGGTGCCGGCGTCGTTGCTGAACGTGACCCCGCACGCGGCGTTGTTCGGCGGCACCTGCGTCGGGTCGAGCACCTCGCACACGCCGATCGGCTGGATCATGAGGCCGCCGTCGGGGGCGACGCAGTGGTGGTCGGGGGGACCGATGACGGCTCCCGACGGTGAATCTGCACCGGTGGTGCCGCCGCTGCTGTTGCTGCTCCCACACCCCGCGGCCGGAACCGCCGCCAGCGCGGCGACGGACAGAGCGGCCAGGATCGTCTTCGACATGATCGCCTCCTCGAGCCGCTACCCTAGTGGCCTCCGACGGCTGAGGCGCTGTGTAATATTTTCGCAGCGGCGGTGCGAAAATATTTCGCACCACAGGCGGGTGACGATCGGCGAGCCGGTCACACGCGCGGCGGGTACTTCTTCAACTTGAGCTGCAGCGTGCGGCGGGTGATCCCCAGCCGGCGCGCCGCCTCGGAGATGTTCTGGTGGCAGTCGGCGAGGATGCGCTGGATGTGCTCCCACTCGGCGCGCGCCAGCGTGGGCGAGGGGGCCGCCGCCTCGGCGGCGGGGTGGGCCGCCTCGCCGGTGAGGGCGGCGATGATCTGGTCGGCGTCGACCGGCTTGCTGAGGTAGTCGTGCGCGCCGGCCCGCAGCGCCTCCACCGCCGAGGTGATGCTGCCGTAGCCGGTGAGGACCACGATACGCGCGCCGGGCGCGACGGCGTGCAGCGGCGCGATCAGCGCCTGCCCCGACAGCCCGGGCATGCGCAGGTCGACGACCGCGAAGTCGGGCTCGTGCGCCCGGGCCGCCGCCAGCGCCCCCTCGTGGTCGCCGGCGGTCGCCACCGCGTAGCCGCGCTCGCGCAGCGCGCGCGCCAGCCGCTCGCGGAAGACCT
>DASZVW010000196.1:0-1903 GCA_035546895.1 Polyangia bacterium | reverse complement strand
GCGCGCGCCGGGGCTGACCGGCGCCTCCGCGGCCGTCCAGGCCTCGACCGGAACCTTCGTTCCTTGCAGCGGGACCTGCAACTGACGGACGCGGGCGGCGTCGACCTACCGCAGAGGGGCGGTGACCGCCCGGCTCGCCTGCCGCGCGAGACCGCAGACGACAGCGCTCGGCCGCTCGTCTGCTGCGGCAACTTTACGCCTGGAGGATTCGTGAAGATGCGTCGAACGTTCCCGGGATTGGCTCTCTGCGCCCTCGTCGCCACCGCCTGCGGGTCATCGGGCTCGCTGGAGGAGGGCGGCTCGGGAAGCGCCGGCCACGCGGCCGGCGGTGACGGCGCCGCGGGCACGGGTGGCGCGACGGGCGGATCCGCCGGACAGACGAGCGGCTCCGGCGGCGCGAGCGCCGGCGGTGGAACGGCCGGCTCGCAGGGTGGGGCGGGCCACGCTGGGAGCAGCGGGGCGGCCGGTTCGTCCGCCGGCGGAGGGAGCAGCGGGGCCGGCGGCGGTGCGGGCGGCTCCGGAACAGGCGGCGGTGCCGGGGGGCGTGGCGGAAACACGGGCGGCGCTGGTGCGGCCGGCGGCATGGCTGGCGCCGGCGGCGGAGGCACGAGTGGCGCGCCGGGAACCGGGGGGGGCGGCGCCTCGGGCCCGCTCACGCCGGAGCAGGCGGCCAAGCTGATGTCGCCGGGCTGGAACCTGGGCAATTCGTTCGACGCCTCGCCCAACGAGACCAGCTACGGCAACCCGACGCCCAGCCAGACGTTGATCAATGCCGTCCACGCGGCAGGGTTCAAGACGCTCAGGCTCCCCGTCACCTGGACCACGCACATCGGCGCCGCCCCCTCCTACACCATCGACTCGGCCTGGATGGGCAAGGTCAAGCAGACGGCCCAATGGGCGATCGACGCCGGCCTGTATGTCTTCGTCAACACCCACCACGAGGCGGATGGGAACGGGGGCTGGATCAGCTTCCCCGCGAGCACGTCGTCGGCGCAGAACGTCGCCGCGGAGGTGACGGCGGTGTGGACGCAGATCGCGACGGCCTTCCAGTCGTTCGACGGCAACCTGATGTTCGAGTGCTTCAACGAGCCCAACGAGGCCGGCGGCGGCAACACCTCGACGGCGCAGACGGACCTCAACATGTACCTCGAGGCCTGTCACAAGGCGATTCGAGGCACCGGCGGCGCGAACGCCACGCGCATCATCATGATCCAGCCGGTCGGCGCCAGCCCGATCCAGTCGGGGATCCAGGCCATGCAGAAGGTCAGCTTCATCGCCGATCCCGATCTGATCATCTCGCTCCACACCTACTACCCGACGAACTTCGGATTGAGCACGACGCCGTATGCCTGGGGGAGCGCGTCGGACTACACCAATATGCAGAGCTCGATCGCCAAGCAGATCCGGGTGTGGTTGCCCACCCAGGTGGTGGTCATCGGGGAGTGGGGCTCGGAGGGCGCGCAAGCAACGGCCAACAGGGCGGCGCACGCCCTGGCTTACGCGCAGGACACCACCACGGCCGGCCTGGTGCCCGTCTGGTGGGACAACGGCGGTTCGGGGAGTGGCTCGTACGCACTCTTCAACCGGAGCAGCGGCGCCCAGACGCAGCCGACGATCGTCAGTGGGCTCATGACCGGCGCCAAGAACGGCCTCGTGGCACCCAACACCTGGGCGACACCCGCCAACCCCTGACGCAGCTCCGCGCGTGCGGGGGGAGGCGCTCGCCGACGGCGCCGTGTACCAGCTTCTCGATCGCCGGCCCTAGCACAAGTAGACGGTCGTGCGGCGCTCGCATGCCGGTACCCACGAGGATGAACCTGCGTTGAAGCACTCGGGCTTGGTGGCGATCCTTCTCGGTGGCGTCCTGGCTGGGTGCGGAGCGGGGGCGCCGGCAGGGGGTGGA
>DASZVW010000195.1:0-8747 GCA_035546895.1 Polyangia bacterium | reverse complement strand
CGTCCATCCGCTCTGCGACGCCATCGCCGCCGAGATCGGCCCCCAGAAGGCGTACCAGGACCTGCAATACAACCCGGCCTGGACCGACGCGGACGTGCGAGCCGACTGCCTGGCCGCCCGGCCCGAGGCCGGCGCCTGCGACGACATCGACGCCGGGATGATGAACACCTGCGATCCGTCGACGTTCTCCGCCCTCCCGGCGACCTGCACCGCCACGGTGAGCGACTACGGCGCCTGCCTGAGCGCGATCGGGCCCGACTACGACAGCTACGCGGGCGCCGCCCCCACCTGCGCGACCCTGACCGTGGCCGGCCTGCGCGCCTACTTCGCGACCGACGGCGGCGGCAGCCTGGGGCCCGCCTCGCCGGCCCCCTGCCTCACCTTCTCCACCGGCGGCGCCTGCGCGGGCACCCCGATGCCGGGCGGCGGCAGCAAGAAGTAGCGTCAGCGGGCGCCGGGGAGCGGCAGCCGCCGGAGGCGGCGCTCGAGCGCGAACATCACCGTCGCCTCGGCCTTTTTTTTGTGGTCGTGGCCGAACAGGTGGCAGAGGCCGTGGACCGCCAGGCGCTCCAGCTCGGCGCCGAGCCGGCGGCCGTGCGCGCGCCGGCGCGCCGTCTCCACGGAGATGACGATGTCACCGAGCGCGATCCCGTCGCCGGCCGGATCGCCCTCCCCCGCCAGTTCCTGGAGGTGGAAGCTGAGCACGTCGGTGGCCCGATCGTGCCTCCGGTAGTCGCGGTTCAAGACCCGGATCTCCTCGTCGTCGGTGAAGACCAGCGTCGCCGAGGAGCGCGCGCGGCCGAGCGCCCGCAGCGCGGCGCGCACGCGGGCGGCGACGCGGCGGCGAACATCGGGAGTGAGAACCATGCGGGCGCGGCCGCGAACGAGGACGTCGACCGACACTAGTCCGAGAACAACGAGGCGACGCTCGGCGTAAACCCTGGTAACACGTCCGGCTCGGAGAGCTGATCGCCAGCATCGAGCACGCGCGCGGCTTCGCCTTGACGATGGAGGCGAACTTCGTTGCGACTGGGATCGACCGTCCAGACAGAGACCACCCCGGCCCGCAAATAGTCGGCGATCTTCCGCTCGACGTCGGCCCAGCGATCGGACGGGAACAATATTTCGATCGCCAGGTCGGGGACCACCGAGGAGAAGGTCTCTTCCTCGACCTCCGGCAAACGTGCCTGTTGGATGAACGCCAGATCGGGCGCCCGCACGGTATCGGGATCGCGCCGCAGGATGAACCCCACGTCGCCAGCGTAAACTTCGCCCAGTTGATGGGCTTCGACGTGCTCTTCGAGCCGTCGCGCCAGGCGAACCAGGATTCTGCCGTGCCGCTTTTTGACCGGGCTCACCTCCACGATCCTCCTCTCGACCAGCTCCCAGCGCTCGGCAGGGTTGAGCCAGAACGCCTCCTCGGCGCTCAGCAGGTGGCCAATCTTCTCCGGCTGCACCACTCCAGGTTACCGCCGGAGGAGCCGTCGCACAACGAGCGCCCCTCAGAGGACCTTCTTGTAGACCTCACCCTCGACGAATACCCGAAACAGCGCGGCGTCGCACTTGCCGGCCTTCACCTCGGCCTCGATGATCCCCAGCGCCTTGTCGATCGGGACCGCCTTCTTGTACGGGCGGTCGGCGGCGGTCAGGGCGTCGAAGATGTCGGCGATGGTCATGATGCGCGACTCGAGGGGGATGTCGCCCGAGCCGAGGTGGTGCGGGTAGCCGCTGCCGTTCAGGTACTCGTGATGAGCGGCGGCGATGCGCGGCACGTCGGCGTAGCGCTTCCCCCAGGGGATGGTGCGCAGGAAGTTGTAGGTGTGCACCACGTGGTGCTCGATCTCGACCCGCTCGACGTCGGTCAGGCTGCCGCGGCGGACCTGCAGCGCCGCCACCTCGTCGCGCTCCAGGTACGGGCGCAGCTCGCCGTCGGCGGCCAGGTAGACGAGCTGCGCGATCTCCACCAGCCGCTCGAAGCCGCCCTGCTCGAGGACGGTCGGCTCGTTGGCGCGGTTGACGAACCCCCAGGCCTCGTCGACCTCGTCCATCCGGCGCCCCAGCTCGGCGTCGATCTCGGCGATGCGCGCCGGCAGGTCGTCCTTGGAGAGCTCCAGCGCCACCCGCAGCTTCCGCTCGGCGTGCTCGACCTCCAGCGCCTTCTTGACGTAGGCGAAGCGGAGCCCGATGGCGCGCCGGTCCTCTTCGTAGAGCTTCTTGGCCTTGACCAGCACCCGCTCGCGCACGCCGACCTTGCCAAAGTCGTGCAGCACGGCGGCGTACTCGATCTGCTGCAGCCGCGTCTCGTCGAACCTCTCGGCGGCGAACGCCCCCTCGGAGAGCCCGTCGATCTTCTTGGCCAGGTCGACCGACAGCGTGGCCACCCGGCGCGAGTGGCCGGAGGTGGTCGGATCGCGCGACTCGATCGCCTTCACCGACGCCTCGACGAACCCGTCGAACAGCCCCCGGATCTCCTTGTAGAGGAGCGCGTTCTCCAGCGCGATGCCGGCCTGCGCCGCCCAGGCCGAGGCCAGCTCCTCGGCGCGCTGGTCGAAGGGGACCACCTCGCGATCGAAGTCGCCCGGCGCCAGCGGCCGCGACGGCTCGCGCTTCTTGTTGATGAGCTGGATGACCCCGATGACCTCGCCCATCGCCGACTGCATGGGGACGGTGAGCATGGAGCGCGCCCGGTACCCGGTCTGGTCGTCGAAGCTGCGGTTGTGGGTATAGGTCCGGGTCCGCCCCGCCTCCGGCTTGCGGGCCAGGTCGGCCACGTTGATCGGCTGCCCGGAGAGCGCCGCCTGCCCGACGATCGACTTGTCGTCGACGGGGAGCGTGAAGGCCTTGAAGTCGATCTTGATCGAGTCGTTCTGCGACAGGCGGAAGCGCAGCCGCTTGGGGACGCTGGCGCCGCTCTCGTCCTCGTCCTCGATCACGTAGACGCTCCCGGCGTCGGCGCCGGTCACCTCGCGGCAACTTTGCAGGATCGCCGCCAGCAGCTTGTCGATGTCCCGCTCGGAGGCGAGCGACCGCGAGGTCGCCACCATCTGCGCCAGCACGTAGCCCGAGTGATCGGCGGCGTTCGCATCCCCCGAGGCGCTCACCGCTCCAGAGTACAACAGTTCCGGACGCAGGCGGCCACTTGCAGTTTACTTGCCGCGGTCTGGGCGCGCGGCCTCGTAGGCCTTGATGATCTGCTGGACCAGCGGGTGGCGCACCACGTCCACCTCGGTGAAGTAGCGGAAGGCGATCCCGGGGATGTCGGAGAGGAGCGCGATCGCCTCGTTGAGGCCCGAGCGGCGGTTGTCGGGGAGGTCGATCTGCGTGACGTCGCCGGTGATGACCGCCTTCGACTCGAACCCCAGGCGGGTGAGGAACATCTTCATCTGCTCGGCGGTGGTGTTCTGCGCCTCGTCGAGGATGACGAAGGCGTCGTTCAGCGTCCGGCCGCGCATGAAGGCGATGGGGGCCACCTCGATGAGGCCGCGGGTGACGAGCTGGTCGGCCTTCTCGAAGTCCATCATGTCGTGGAGCGCGTCGTAGAGCGGGCGCAGGTAGGGGGAGACCTTCTCCTCCATGCTGCCGGGGAGGAACCCCAGCCGCTCGCCCGCCTCCACGGCCGGCCGGGTGAGGACGATCCGCTTGACCTGCTTCTCCATCAGGGCGCGCACCGCCAGCGCCATCGCCAGGTAGGTCTTGCCGGTGCCCGCCGGGCCGATGCCGAACACGATGTCGTGCGTGCGGATGGCGTCGACGTAGCGCTTCTGCGCCAGCCCCTTGGGGGCGATGGGGCGCGCGCGCCCGGCCACCAGGATGGTGTCGTGGAAGACGTCGCGCAGGTCGACGCCGGCGTCGGCGCGCAGCGCGATGGCCGCGCGGCCGATGTCCTCGGGGCTGATGGGAGCGCCGCCGCGGGCCAGGCCGTAGAGCTGCTCGACCAGGCTGCGCGCCACCGCCACGTCATCGCCCGGACCGACGATGGTCAGGTCGTTGCCGCGGGTGTGGAGCTGGGCGCCGGTCTCCCGCTCGATGAGCTTGAGGTTGGCGTTCCGCTCGCCGAAGAGCGCCAAGGCGACCCGGTTGTCCTCCAGAGTCAGCCGCTCGGTGACGGTGTCGCTCAACCCGTTGCAGATAGCACGCGCCTCGGCCGTGTTCAACGCGATATGCTGCGCCCGTGCCCGCGGAGAAGCCCGAGGAGAAGCTCCCCGATCTGACGCCCCTGCCCGGCAAGCAGACCGGCGCCGAGGTGACCAAGCTGGTGGGGCTCATGCAGCGCCTGCTGGCCCCGGACGGCTGCCCGTGGGACCGTGAGCAGACGCTGGAGACGCTGGTCCCCTACCTGGTCGAGGAGACCTACGAGGTGGTCGACGCGCTGGCGGGCGGCGACGCCGACGACCACCGCGAGGAGCTGGGCGACCTGCTCCTGCAGATCGTCTTCCAGTCCGAGCTCCGCTTCGCCGAGGGGAAGTTCGGGATCGACGACGTGGCGCGCGGCATCGTCGCCAAGCTGGTCCACCGCCACCCGCACGTGTTCGATCGAGCTGGGACCCTCAAAGGGTCCCAGGCCCCCCGCGATGAGGTCGATCCGGCAAAGCCGTCTCTCCCTCCACGCGATCGAGCTGGGACCCTCAAAGGGTCCCAGACCCCCCGCGATGAGGTCGATCCGGCAAAGCCGTCTCTCCCTCCACGCGATCTCGTGGAGGTCAAGGACGCGGATGACGTGCTCTCCAACTGGGCCAAGCTGAAGGCCAAGGAGAAGGCGGCCAAGGGGAAGCACGGCGCGCTCGACGGCGTCCCCCGGAGCGCCCCCGCCTTGCTGCGCGCCACCCGCACCGGGGAGAAGGCCGGCGCGGTGGGGTTCGACTGGCCGGACGCCGACGGCCCGCGCGCCAAGGTCGACGAGGAGCTGCGCGAGCTCGACGAGGCGCGCGGCGGCGGCGACCGGGCGCGCATGCAGGCGGAGCTGGGCGACCTGCTGTTCGCCACCGTGAACCTGGCGCGCAAGCTGGAGCTCGACGCCGAGCAGGCGCTGCGCGACGCCACCGATCGGTTCGCGCGCCGGTTCGGTCATCTGGAGCGGACGCTTGCCGCCGAGGGGCGCGCCGTCGCCGACGCCCCGCCCGACGAGCAGGATCGCCTGTGGGAGGCGGCCAAGCGCGCCGAGGCGGAAGTTCCCGCGCCCGATCCAAAGGAGTAGAGTACCGGCGATGCCGAGGCCGACCGCGCAGCCGTTCGACTGGATGGAGCCCCGACGCAACCCCAACCGCGGGCCGCGCGAGGCCGCGGGGCGCGCGGCGATGTACCGCGCCGAGATCGAGGAGCGGGCCGCGCTGCTCGGCCGCCTCGGACACGGGCGCGCGCAGGCCCGGACCCGGCTGCTCGCCAACCTGGCCTGGGACTTCCCGCCGGGCGCGCGCCCCCTCGACGAGAAAGAGGTCGACGGAATCCTCGACCGCGTGTTCGGTCAATCGCCCGGCGGCAAGCCCACCCCCCGCGCCAAAGGAGCCCCCCGATGAAGCAAATGATCGCGATCGCACTCTGCACCCTCACGCTGGCGGCCGGCGCCGCCGGCTGCGGCGTCAACGAAGACCTCTACAACGCGACGGTCAAGGACCGCGACGCGCAGAAGGCGAAGCTGGCCGACACCGAGAAGGACCTCGATCACGAGAAGACGCAGCACAAGAAGGACGTCGACGCGCGCGACGCCCGCCTGCTGGTGCTGACCAACAAGCTGCAGTCGCTGGGGCAGGACGTCTCGCGGCTGGAGAACGAGCGCGGCAACCTGGGCGGCGAGCTGGCCGAGGCGCAGAAGCGCATGGAGGAGCTGAAGAAGGCGCAGGCGCAGGCCGAGGCGCGCGCCGCCCAGTTCCGCAAGCTGGTCTCGCAGTTCAAGGCGCTCACCGACGCCGGCAAGCTGCAGGTGGAGATCCGCGAGAACCGGATGATCGTCCGCCTGGGCGACAAGATCCTGTTCGATCCCGGCAAGACCGATCTCAAGCCCGAGGGGAAAGACGCGCTCACCCAGGTCACGGCGGTGCTCAAGTCGCTGCCGAACCGCAACTTCCAGGTGGCCGGCCACACCGACAACGTGCCGATCAAGTCGAAGAAGTTCCGCTCGAACTGGGACCTGTCGACGGCGCGCGCGGTGGAGGTCACCAACTTCATGATCGCCGCCGGCATGGAGCCCAAGCGCCTCTCGGCCGCCGGCTACGCCGACCAGTCGCCGGTGGCGCCCAACGACACGCCGGAGAACATGGCCAAGAACCGGCGCATCGAGATCACCCTGGTGCCGAACCTCGACGACCTGCCGCCGATCGACGAGGCGCTCAAGGGCGACGCGCCGGCGGCGCCGGCCGCGGCCGCCACCCCGGCGGCGCCCCCCACCTAGCGCGACCTCACGCCGTCTCGCCCAGCATCCGCCGCACCTCCGGCGTGAAGCCGCCGCTCGCCTCGTGGACGACCAGCGGCGGCTCGATCATCAGGCTCACCCCGCCCCCGCGCCGCGCCTCGACCAGCACCCGCGAGGCCGGCTCGCCCGCGCGCGGGTGAACCTGTCGTGTCCGCGCGGGCGCGAGCGCCTGGGCGGCCAGCGCCTCGAGCAGCTCGCCGCCGCGCGCGGCCGGCAGGATGGCGGCCACCCGGCCGCCGGGGCGGACGGCGCGCGCCGCCGCCGCCACCCACTCGACGAGCCGGAGCGCGATCTCGTTGTGCGCCAGCGCCCGCTCGGGGTTCGGCGACGGGGGGCTCGAGGCGACCGTCCGGTA
This sequence comes from Polyangia bacterium, assembly GCA_035546895.1. Taxonomy (GTDB): domain Bacteria; phylum Myxococcota_A; class Polyangia; order Fen-1088; family Fen-1088; genus JADGRB01. The sequence continues at coordinate 1,986 of DASZVW010000195.1, read as the reverse complement.
CGGCGGGTTGGTGGCCACCAGGTCGAACGCGCCGGCGCCGAGCCGCGGCCCCAGCGCCCGCACGTCCCCCTCGACGATCTCCAGCCGCGTCCCCCACCCGTTGTCGTCGCGCCCGCGCGCCGCCAGCGCCGCCAGCCGCGGCTGGAGCTCCACCCCCACGCCTGCGGCGGCCGGATCGCGCGCCAGCAGCAGGAACGCGAGCGGCCCGGCCCCGCAGCCGATGTCCAGGAAGCGCCCGTAGGGCGGCGCCAGGAACCCCGCCAGCAGCACCGGATCGAGGCTCATCCGCGCGCCGCGCGCCGGCTGGTAGAGGCGCACGCGCCCGCGCAGGAGCGTGTCGGCGGTGACGTCGTCGTCCACGCCCCCCGCCATCGGCGCTACTTGGGCGCCGGGCCGTCGAGCCCGTACATCACCAGGCCGGTCGCCAGCTTGGGCTGGAAGTAGGTCGACTTCTGCGGCAGCACGAACCCCGCCTCGCAGACCGCCAGCACCTCCTCGATCTTGGTGGCGTTCATGAAGAACGCGGCCTGCGCCTCGCCGGCCGCCACCCGGGCCATCGCCTCGGCGGTGTCGTGCGTGTACCCGAGGTACGACTGGCTCTCCAGCGCCGTGTCGTCGATCCCCAGCAGCGGCGCCAGGATCACCCCGTGCAGGACCGTCACGTCCAGCTTGCGCAGCACCGGCGGACCCAGCGCCGACAGATCGACGATCGACTTCAGCGTGAACCAGGTGGTGCGCGCCTCGTTCGGCACCCGCGCCGCGAACACCACGCCCGACGTCCCCTCGCGGCCGAGCCGCTCCTCGATCGCCTGCGGCGTCGCCTCGTCCCCCTCGACGATGTCGAACGCCGCCCCCGCCGCCGCCTTCAGCGCCGCGAAGTCGAGCTCCGGGAGATCGCGGACCAGCCGGTGCGTGGGCAGCACCAGCAGCCCCGGGTCCTCGGCGCGGGCCAGGAACATCATCCCGAAGTCGGCGGCCGCGCCCCCCGCCGCGAAGTCGAGCGCGCGCAGCTCCGGCCCCAGCCCCAGCAGCGTCTCGTACCGGTGGTGCCCGTCGGCGATCAGGATCTGCCGGTCGGCGAGCAGCCGGACCAGGCCGGCGATGGCCTCCGGGTCGCCGAGCCGCCAGAGCCGGTGGCGGACGCGGTCCGCGGTGGTGGCGTCGAGCGCCGGCATGACGACCGCCGCGCCGTCGATGATCTCGCGCGCCCGGCCGTCGGCGTCGCGGTAGAGGCCGAAGATGGGCGAGGTCTGCACGTGCGTGGCCCGCATCAGCTTGAGGCGGTCTTCCTTGGGCCCCGACAGCGTCTTCTCGTGCGGCAGGATCACCCGCCGCTCGAACGGCTCCAGGCGGACGGCGGCGAAGAAGCCGCGGCGGGTGTAGAGCCGCCCGGGCGCCTGCGGCAGCGCGAACTGCTGCTCGTAGACGTAGAACCCCGGCTTGGCGTCGGCGCGCACGAGCCCCTCCGCGGTCCAGGTCTGGAGCAGGCTGGCCGCCTCCGCGTAGCGGGCGTCCCCCTCCCCGCGCGGCAGCTCGAGGCGGACGACGTTCTGCGGGTGGCGGGCCTCCAGCTCGGCCCGCTCGGCCTCGCCGATCACGTCGTAAGGGGGAGCCAGCACGCGCGCGAGATCGCCCACGCGCTCGGCCTCGTAGCGCAGCCCCGCAAAGGGAACGATGTCGGCCACGGCGGGGCGATTATCTCACGAACGCCGGCGGCCGCGACCGGGCGCGGAAGCCAGCGGTACTGCTCGCTTTTCCAGCCTTCAGCGGGAGCTGCGGATTTATGAACCATGGGCCCGATCTCGAGTGACTTCCATCACGGCATGCCCAAGACCCCCACCCTCCTGGCCTGGCTCGGGGCGTCCGCGCTCATCGCGACGCTCGGATGCGCCCAAAGCGAAACCACGACCGAAACCGGCAGCGGCGGCGCGTCCGCCACCGGCGGGTCCACCGGAAAAGGCGGCACCACGGGCACCGGCGGCGCCA
>DASZVW010000194.1:0-15923 GCA_035546895.1 Polyangia bacterium | reverse complement strand
CTGGACGACCTTGCCGCCGAAGATCTCGACCATCGCCTGGTGGCCGAGGCAGACGCCCAGGAGGGGGATCTTCCCGGCGTAGGTCTTGATGACCTCCAGGCTGATCCCCGCCTCGTTGGGCGTGCAGGGCCCCGGCGAGATGACGATGTGCGACGGGGCCAGCGCGGCGATCTCCGCCGCCGGGAGCTCGTCGTTGCGCACCACGCGCACCTCCTGCCCCATCTCGCCCAGGTACTGGACCAGGTTGTAGGTGAAGGAGTCGTAGTTATCGATAACGAGCAACATTAAGGCTCCCGCCCCTCTGGTTTAGCCGACGCGCGGCGGGCCACCGCCACCGCGCTCAGCACCGCGCGCGCCTTGTTGACGCACTCGAGGTACTCCTCGGCCGGCACGCTGTCGGCCACCACGCCGGCCCCCGCCTGCACGTAGATGGTGTCGCCCAGCGTCACCAGCGTGCGGATGGCGATCGCCAGGTCGACGTTGCCGCTGTACGAGAGGTAGCCGACCGCGCCGCCGTAGATCCCGCGCCGCGAGGGCTCGAGCTCCTCGATGATCTCCATCGCCCGGATCTTGGGGGCGCCCGACAGCGTCCCCGCCGGGAAGGCCGCCCGCACCACGTCGGCGGCGCGCACGCCCGGCGCCGTCTTCCCGCGGATGTTCGACACCAGGTGCATGACGTGCGAGTAGCGCTCGACCACCATCAGCTCGTTGACCTTCACCGTCCCCGGCGCCGACACCCGCCCCACGTCGTTGCGGCCGAGGTCGACCAGCATGACGTGCTCGGCCCGCTCCTTGGGATCGCTGCGCAGCTCGGCCTCCAGCCGCGCGTCCTCCTCGGCGCTGGCGCCGCGCCGGCGGGTCCCGGCGATGGGGCGCACCTCGACCGCGTCCCCCTCCAGCCGCACCAGCGCCTCGGGCGAGGCGCCGGTCACGATCGCCTCCGGGAACTCCAGGTGGAACATATACGGCGAGGGGTTGATCACCCGCAGCGCGCGGTAGACGTCGAAGGGGTCGACCTCGCCGCGCGGCACCTGGAAGCGCTGCGAGTAGACGACCTGGAAGGCGTCGCCGGCCAGGATGTACTCCTGCACGCGCCGCACGCCGGCCTCGTACTCCGCCTGGGTCACCGTGCCGCGCGGGGGGGCGGGCGCCGGCGTCGGCAGCGGCTCCAGCGGGCGCAGCGCGGGCGCCGGCCGGGAGAGCTGCTCGAGCACCGCCTCGATGCGGGCGCAGGCGTCGTCGTAGGCGCGCCCCGGGTCCCCCTCCCCCAGGTCGGCGGCGGCGACCACCTTCACGGTGCCGCGCAGGTTGTCGAAGATGACCACCGTGTCGGTGAGCGCGAAGCAGATCTCGGGCACGCCCAGGTCGTCGGGCTTGTCGCTGGGGAGCCGCTCGAAGCCGCGGACGGCGTCGTACCCCAGCCAGCCGACGGCGCCGCCGAAGAAGCGCGGCAGCCCGGGGGGCACCACCGGGGCCAGCTTGGCCAGCCGGTCGTTGACGAACGCCAGCGGCTGGTCGGCCCGCACCCGCTCGGTGACCCGCAGCTCGCCGTCGGCCGCGGTCAGCACCTCGACGTCGGCGCCGTGCGCCCGGATGACCGCCCGCGGCCGCACGCCGGCGAAGCTGTAGGCGGCCCACTTGTCGCCGCCGACGACGCTCTCCAGCAGGAACGAGTACGGCCCGCGCCCCAGCTTGGCGTAGGCGGAGACCGGGGTGTCGGTGTCGGCCAGCACCTCGCGGTAGACGAAGCCGACCCGGCCACGGCTGGCCGAGTCGAGGAACGCTGCACGGTCGGGGACGAACGCCACGGAGCCTCCGACAATACCACGCGTCACCGAGGGTGCCGGCTATCACTCAAGGGAATCGGGCGTTTGGGCGGCCTCTTCGGTATCATGGCGGCCGCGAGCGGCCCCACCCGTGTCACCCGATCCATCCTCTTCATCTTCCCCCGCGCCAGGTCCCCTCACCCGCCGCTTCGTCGCCTGGACGCTCCGCCACGGCGCGCTGCTGTGGGTCCTGGCCGCGCTGGTGGCGATCCCGGCGACCTGGCGGACGGTGACGCTCTACGGGCACCTGCGCAGCGACGTCGAGGAGCTGCTCCCCCGCGACGCCCCCAGCGTGGTGGCGATCGACGAGCTGCGCCGCCGGATGGCCGGGCTGCAGTACCTGGGCGTGATCGTCGACGTGGGCGCGCCCGATCGCCTGGAGGCGGGCGAGCGCTTCCTCTCGGACCTGGCGGCGCGCGTCCGCGCCTACCCCAAGAGCGAGGTGAGCGACGTGCGGGTCGGCTTCGCCGCCGAGCGCGCCTTCGTCGAGAAGCACGCCGGCAGCCTGATCGCGCTCGACGACCTCAAGACCATCCGCGAACGGATCGAGGCCCGGCTCCACTGGGAGTACGGCAAGAAGACCGACACCCTGCTCGACGAGGACGAGCCGGCGCCGGCGCTCGACTTCAGCGACATCGAGAAGAAGTACGCCGGCGAGCTGGGCGGCGGCGACCTGGAGGGGAACCGCTTCTCGAACCGGCAGCTCGGGCTGACGCTGATGCTGATCGAGGTGGGCGGCTTCTCGACCAGCGCGGCGCAGGCCGGCGCGCTCATCCACAAAGTCGAGGGCGACATGCGGGCGCTCGGCGGCACCGCGGCCTACGCCCCCGGCATGCGGGTCGGCCTGACCGGCGACGTGGCCATCTCGGCCGAGGAGATGGCGGCGCTGGTCCAGGACCTGACGCTCTCGTCGGCGCTGGTGGTGGTGGTGGTGCTGCTGGCGATCGTCCTCTTCTACGGCTGGGTGCGCAGCATCCCGGCGCTGTTCCTGCCGCTCGGGCTGGCGGCGGTCTACGCCTTCGGCCTGGCCAGCCTGCCGCCCTTCCGGGTCACCGAGCTCAACTCGAACACCGCGTTCCTGGGCTCGATCATCATCGGCAACGGGATCAACTTCGGGATCATCCAGCTCGCGCGCTACCTCGAGTCGCGCCGCCAGGGGAAGGACGTCGAGGAGGCGCTGGCGGTCGCCCTGTGGGGGACGCGCTGGGGGACGCTGTCGGCGGCGCTGGCGGCGGGTGTCGCCTACGGCTCGCTGGTGGCGATGCAGTTCCGCGGCTTCCGCCAGTTCGGCGTCATCGGCGGGCTGGGGATGCTGTTCGCCTGGGGGACCACGGTGCTGCTGATGCCGCCGCTGCTCGCCTGGCTCGACCGCGGCCGCTACGCGCCCCGCGCCTACCGCCGCACCGGGCGGCTCATGGGGGGCGTGGCCCAGCTGGTCGCGCGCCGTCCCTGGGTCTACGCCGGTTTCGCCGCCTTGCTGACGGTGGGGGCGGTCTGGGAGGTGCGGCAGTTCGGGCGCGACCGGCTGGAGTACGACTTCTCGCGGCTGCGCCGGCGCGACACCTGGAAGTCGGGCGAGGGCTACTGGGGCAAGCGGATGGACACGCTGCTCGGCCGCTACCTGACCCCCACGGTGATCCTGACCGACAGCGCCGCCGAGGCGCGCGCCGTCACCGCGCGGCTGCGCGCCGAGGCCGCGCACCCGCCGCTCGCCAGCATGATCGCCTCCATCCGGACCTGGGACGACGTGGTCCCGCCCGACGAGGCGGAGAAGCAGGCCGAGCTGGCGGTCATCCGCCGCAAGATGACCCCCAACGTCCGCGCCAACATGACGCCGACCGATCGCCAGAAGCTCGACCGGCTGATCGGCCCCCAGGACCAGCCGCCGTCGACGGCGCCCGTCCGCCCCGACGAGGTCCCCGACGTCATCACCCGCGGCCTGCGCGAGCGCGACGGGACGGTGGGCCGCGCGGTGCTCGTCTACCCCAACCCGGCCGAGAGCTGGTGGCGCGGCGAGACCATCGCCACCTTCGTGAAGAAGCTGCGCCAGGCCGCCGAGGCGCCGGTGGCGATGGGAGGCCGGCCCGGGCGGGTGGCGGGCGGGCCGGCGCTGTCGTTCGACATCATCTCCTCGATGGAGCGCGACGGGCCGCTGGCCTCGGCGCTCGCCTTCCTGGGGGTGGTGGCCACGGTGCTGCTGATCTTCCGGCGCGGCCTGGCGACGCCGTTCGTGATCGGCTCGCTGGTGGTGGGCGTGCTGTGGCTGCTGGCGCTGACGATGGTCCTCGAGATCAAGATCAACTTCGTCAACTTCATCGCCTTCCCGATCACCTTCGGCATCGGCGTCGACTACGCGGTCAACGTGATGGCCCGCTACCTGCGCGACGGCGGCCGCGACGTGGTGGCCGCGGTCCGCGGCACCGGCGGCGCGGTCGGCCTCTGCTCGCTGACCACGGTGATCGGCTACTCCTCGCTGCTGGTGGCCCAGAACGTGGGCCTGTTCCTGTTCGGCCTGCTGGCGGTGTTTGGCGAGCTCTGCTGCCTGACCACGGCCGTGGTGGTGCTGCCCGCGGTGCTGATGCTCATCCGCCCCCGCTCGAGCCCGCGGCTGCCCGAGATCCCCTGGGACAGCGCCACCGTGGGCGCCAACGGCAACGGCAACGGCAACGGGAACGGAACCGGCGGCGGGACCGAGGCGCCGGGCGCGCCGCGGATCGAGCTCGGGCCCTGAGGCGGCGGCGCGGCCCGGACCTCAGGTGCCGCCGTCGGCGGGCGCGGGGCCGAAGGTCGGCGGGGGGCCGATGGGGTGGGTGGCGCTGGCGCAGCAGCTGTCGCCGCCGTTGCGCGCGAAGGTGAAGGAGGCGATCAGCGCCGTCCGATCGGCCAGCGTCTCGCGGATCTGGCAGCCCCCGGTGTCCGAGCTGATGGTCTGGGCGACCTGGACGTAGACCACGAACGCGCCGCCGTCGGCCTGCAGGATGGAGGCGACGCAGGGCGCGGTGGCGACGACGCCGACGATCGGCGCGGTCAGCGCCGCCGGCTGCGCCACGACGGCGCTCGCGGTGGCGCAGGAGCACTGCTGGGGCGCGCCCTGGCACCCGGCCGCCCCGGCGAGCGCCAGGACGAGCGATCCGAGGGGGGCCAGGAGAGAGCGGCGGCGCGCCACGCCCCGATATTGCCGCCCGCGACGCCCCGCGATCAACCCGCTCAGAGCCAGCCGAGCGCGCGGCCGGCCAGCACCAGCGCCGCGCCCCAGGCGCCGGCCGCCACGTCGTCCAGCATCACCCCCGCCCCGCCATGGAGGCGCTCGGCCCGGCGCGCCGGCCAGGGCTTGAGCTGGTCGAACAGGCGGAAGGCCAGGCCGCCCACGATCAGCGCCCGCCAGGTCGCGGGCGCGGCGATCCAGGTCACGAGCACGCCGGCCACCTCGTCGATGCAGACGATCTGCGGGTCCTTGATCCCCAGACGGCGCTCCACCTTTCCCGACGCCCAGATCCCCACCAGGGTCACGACCAGCGCCGCCGCCGCCACGGCCAGCGGGCCGTGCGGGCGGACCAGGAGGTAGAGCGGGATGGCGCCGATGGTCCCGGCGTGTCCCGGCATGTACGGCACGTGGCCGCAGCCGAACCAGACCGAGAGGACGTGCGCCGCGGTCTCCTTGAAGCCGCGCAGGGGCGCCGGCGGCGGGGGGCGATCGGCGGCGGCCGCCCCGCTCACGACTGCCAGAGCCGTTCGCGCTCGACGAGGTCGAAGACCTCGCGCAGGATCGCCACCCCGTTCTTGGCCGTCGCCTCGTCGATGGTGAGCGCCGGCTGAATGCGGAAGCTGGCCGCGTAGGCCATGGTCAGGAGGCCCCGCTTGACCGCCTCGGTGAAGATCCGCTCGGTCACCTTGCGCGGCAGCGGCTCCTTGGTCTTCTTGTCCTTGACCAGCTCCATCCGGATGAGGAGCCCCGCCCCGTCGACGAAGCCGACGAACGGGTAGCGGTCGACGAACGCCTCCAGCTCGCGCTTGAGCGCGGCGCCGACGACGCGGGCGTTCTCGGTCAGGTCCTCCTCGTCGATGATCTTGAGCGCCGCCGCGCCGGCCGCGGCGCCGAGCGGGTTGCCGCCGTAGCTCGACGACGAGCCCGAGGGGTTCCCCCAGGGCTTGGCCTGGGAGATGGCGTCGGTGGTGAGCAGCCCGGAGAGCGGGAAGCCGCCGCCGAAGGCCTTGCCGATGGTGACGATGTCGGGACGGACGCCGGTGTGGTCGCCTCCCCAGCGCTTCCCGGTGCGGCCGAGGCCGGTGATCATCTCGTCGACGATCAGGAGCGCGCCCACCTCGTCGGCCAGCGCGCGGACCGCCGGCAGGAACTCCTTGGGGGGGATGACGTTGCCGGCCGTCCCCTGCATCGGCTCCACGATCACGGCCGCCACCTCGCCCGCGCCGGCGGTCTTCACCTGCTTGCGGCCCACCTCGGCGCAGGCGACGCCGCAGCTCGGGTAGGCGAGCCCCAGCGGGCAACGGTAGCAGTCGGCGTAGGGGATCTGGTGCGACCCCGGCACCATGGGGCCGAGCTTGTCCTTGAAGGTCGATCCCATGAGCGACAGCGCGCCCATGGTCTTGCCGTGGAAGCCGCCCCAGAAGCTCACCATCTCGTACTTGCCGGTGTGGCACTTGGCGAGGCGGAGCGCGCTCTCCACCGCCTCGGCGCCGCCCGAGTAGAGCTGCAGGCGGTGGACACCGGGCGACGGCGGCTTGGCGGCCAGCCGCTCCGAGAGCTCGACGCGCGCGCGCGAGGTGAACGACCCCACCGAGGCCTTGGCCACCTGGTCCTGCACCGCCGCGACGAAGGTCGGGTGGCTGTGGCCGAGGGCGTTGACGTTGATGCCGCCGATGAAGTCGAGGTAGGTGTTCCCGTCGACGTCGGTGACCGCGCTCCCCTGGCCCTGCTCGACGACGATCCCCGCCATCAGCGCGTAGCCCTGCAGGCCGGGCGCGGCGTGGAGGTCCTCGCGGGCCCGCAGCGCGCGGCTCTCGGGGCCCGGGACCGGGGTGACGATGGCGGCCTTCTGGTTCTTCGGTTGGCTCTGGTTCATGGGGGGCTTGCGTCGCCTACGCGGCGCCCGTCATTTTTGGGCGCGGCGCGGGGAACACGAAATATCGCTGCATCGGATAGTTCCAGGCGTTGCTGACGATCACGGAGGTGATCACGCGCGCCAAGAGATACTCGATGTGCAACCGGTCGTGGAAGAAATACTCCCCCGCCGTGTTGAGGCCGAGGCTGGCGGCCGAGACGATCGCGTAGCGCCAGGCCTGGCGCGGGACCGGCACCTCGGTGGTCTGGTAGGTGAACCGGCGCCCGAGCGTGAAGTTGGCGACGGCGCCCGCGAGCGCCCCCAGCGGCGTGGCCGCCACCGGCGTCAGGCGCAGCACCTCGACGCCCAGGACCATCACCAGGTAGTCGACGGCGGTGGCGAGCACCGACGCCAGGTGGTGGCGCATCCACTGCCAGAACCCGACCGGGCGCTCCGGCGCCGCCTGGGCCAAACGTCGCTCTAGACCGTGCCGACCGGGGCGTCGGGCTTGGTGGTCATCGCCTGGTCGTCGAACGCCGGCGCGGCCACGGACTTCTGCGTCGCCTCGCGCTCGCGCAGCAGCGTGGCGATGGCCAGGAAGCGCTGCACGACCGAGATGTTCGAGACCACGGCGACCACCGAGAGCGCCAGCAGGATCGGCGCCTCGCGCAGCGCCAGCGAGGGCGAGCGGGCGAACAGCGCCATCGCCAGCGGCGTGAAGGCGGCGCCGGTCAGGAGGTAGGCGGCGCGCTCGCCGCGGCGCATGGCGCCCCGCGGGGCGGTCACGCCCATCGCCTCGGCCTTGGCCGTCGCGTAGCTGACCATGAACGACCCGATGATGGCGGCCAGGACGATGAACAGCACCTGGTCGTGGTCGCGGTAGTAGTAGACGAGGCCGCCGAAGAAGAACATCTCGCCGTAGCGATCGACCGCCGCGTCGCAGAGCTCGCCGGTGTCGGACGAGAGGTTCATCTTGCGGGCCAGCAGGCCGTCGATGATGTCACCGAAGGCTGCGAGAATGGCCAGCAGCGCCCCCAGGCCGAACCAGCCGAACCCGATCGCCACCCCGGCCCCCGCGGCCGGGATCAGCGAGCCCAGCGTCACCATGTTGGGCGTGATCCGCAGCGAGGCGATGAAGGAGATCATCGGATCGAGGATCCAGTAGACCATCTCCATGGTCGTCTTGTTGACGAACACGCTGCCGCCGTCGGCCTCCGTGCGGGCGTGGCGCACCCGCCCGACGAGCGCCGAGCGGAGCAGGTAGACGAGCAGCGCCGAGACGAAGAAGCTCGTGACGCCGATCGAGATATAGAGGTCAGACACGGGCACCGTCCTTTCGCGCCATCCGATCCGAGACGTCGTCGCCCGCCAGCGCCGCCAGGCCGGGGAGCGGCAGCTCGCGGCTCCCCTCGCGCGAGGAGGCGTAGGCGGTGGCGATGAGCTGCACGCAGAGGAAGGCCTCCTCCGCCTCGCGCCCCACGAACTCGCGCCGCGCGATGGCGGCCTTGAAGTCGTCGAACAGCGAGTTGAACCAGGTGACGTGGCTGGAGTCCATCCAGTCCGAGGAGATCGCCTGCCGCTCGAAGGTCCAGGTGGTGGCGCCGCCCGCGGCGTGCGCCTGCACCGCCAGCTCGACGTCGTCGTCCTCGACGCGGATGGCGCCGCGCTCGCCGTGCAGCGTGTAGAGCACCTTGCGCACGCCGGCGTTCCACGACAGGTGCGCCGAGGCGGTGCCGGTCGGGAAGCGCAGGCTGCAGGAGAAGTCGTCCTCGGTGTCGAACGGCCCCAGCGTCGCCGCCCGGGCGCTGATCGCGGTCGGGTACGATCCCAGCCACTCGAACGCCAGGTAGAACGTGTGGCTGCCGTGGTCCATGGCGATGCCGCCGCCCGAGTAGCGCCGCTCGCGCCGCCAGTCGGTGCGCCAGCCGGTCACCCCCTTGGCGTGCGTGTTGCGGAAGGTCTGCAGCGTCACCAGGTGGACCTTGCCGATGCGCCCGCTCGTGATGAGCCCGCGCACCGTCTTGATCACCGGCGCGTGCTTGTAGTTGTGGCAGGGGTAGATGACCCGCTCGGACTTCACCGCCTGGCGCAGCATCGCCCGCGCCTCTTCGATCGACGCCGCCAGCGGCTTCTCGCACAGGACGTGCAGCCCGCGGCCCAGCGCCTCGAGGGCGATCGTCGCGTGGTCGCTGGGCGGCGTGGCGACGTCGACGAAGTCGATCCGCCCGGCCTCGGCGTCCAGCAGCTTGCGGTGGTCGTCGTAGATCCGGGCGTTCGGCCAGGCGGCCTGCGCCGCCGCCCGCCGCTCGGCCGAGATGTCCGAGACCGCGACGATCTCCACGTCGCCGGCGTCGCCCACCCTGCCAACGGCGCGCTGCCGGTACCCGGCGGCGTGCCCCTTCTCCATGATGAAGCCGTAGCCGATCAACGCACCGCGAAGCTTTTGCATGCCCAACTGGACCATTAGATGCCGCATTTCGGGGCGAAATACCAGATTCCCCTACATCTAAGTCCGAAACGCCCAAGATCCATTGACGAGCGGCCCGCCGGGAGACTAGCTTCCGCAGCCATGATGGAAGCGCTTTCCGCGAGTGATCCCGAGGTTTTCGAGCTCTGTCGCGCCGAGGAGCGGCGCCAGGCCGACACCATCCGCCTGATCCCGTCGGAGAACTACGTCTCGAAGGCGGTCCTGGAGGCCTCGAGCTCGGTCTTTACCAACAAGTACAGCGAGGGGTACCCGGGCAAGCGCTACTACGAGGGGCAGGAGGTCGTCGACAAGCTGGAGCAGCTCACCATCGAGCGCGCCAAGGCGCTGTTCGGCGCCGAGCACGCCAACGTGCAGCCCTACTCCGGCTCGCCCGCCAACCTGGCCGTCTATCTCGCCTTCCTCAAGCCGGGCGACAAGGTGATGGGGTTGGCGCTGCCGATGGGGGGCCACCTGACCCACGGCTGGAACGTGTCGATCAGCGGCAAGTACTTCAACTCGGTCCCCTACGGCGTCCGCAAGGACAACGGGCTCCTCGACTACGACCAGATCCGCGACCTGGCGAAGAAAGAACGCCCGGCGCTGCTCTGGGCCGGCGGCTCGGCCTACTCGCGGCTGTGGGACTTCGAGATCATGGGGTCGATCGCGCGCGAGGTGGGGGCCAAGTTCTGCGCCGACATCGCGCACATCGCCGGCCTCATCGCGGGCGGCGTCCACCCCTCGCCGATCCCCCACGCCGACGTGGTCACCACCACCACGCACAAGACGCTGCGCGGCCCGCGCAGCGGCATGATCCTCTGCCGCGCCGAGCACGCGCAGGCGATCGACAAGGCGGTCTTCCCGGGCCTGCAGGGGGGCCCCCACGTCCACACCACCGCCGCGCTGGCGGTGGCGCTCAAGGAGGCGGCGCAGCCCGACTTCAAGGCCTACGCCAAGCGCGTGGTGGCCGACGCCAAGGTGCTGGCCGAGGTGCTGATGTCGAAGGGGTTCCAGGTCGTCTCCGGCGGGACCGACAACCACCTGCTGCTCATCGACCTCACCAGCAAGAACGTCCCCGGCAAGGTGGCGGCCAAGGCGCTCGACAAGGCGGGGATCGAGCTCAACTACAACGCCGTCCCCTACGACACCCGCAAGCCGTTCGACCCCTCGGGGATCCGCCTCGGCTCGCCGTCGGTGGCGACGCGCGGGATGGGCGAGGCCGAGATGCGGCAGATCGCTTCATGGATCGACCGCGTGGTGAGCGATCCCAGCGACGCCACGGCGGCCCAGGTGCGCGCCGAGGTCAAGGCGCTGACCGGCAAGTTCCCCGCCCCGGGCATCCTTCTCTAGGGTGCGGCGGTCGAAATCGGCGGGAACGACCATGCACAAGCACACGCGACTCTGGGCGGCGGCGGCCGCGCTCGCGCTCGCCGGCGGCCTGCTGCCGGCCTTCGCGCACGCGGAGACCATCGAGCTCGTCGACAAGACCAAGCTCAGCGCCAAGATCATCCACTACTACGACGGCGTCTACACGGTGGAGACCAACGGCCAGACGATGAAGCTGCCCAAGGAGAAGATCCGGGCGATCTCCTTCCAGCTCCCGCCGGCGCGCCCCGAGTTCTCGACGCCCGAGAAGACCTTCGAGCGCTGGCGCAAGGCGCTGGCCGACGGCGCCGGCGAGCGGGCCATCGACTGCTACGCCCTCATGTACCAGGGGATGCTGGCCGCGCAGATGGGGCTCGGCGGGGCGCAGGACGGCATGAAGAAGATGCAGAAGGAGTTCGAGGGGACCAAGTTCCAGATCAAGGAAGCGAAGACCAAGGGGGACACGGCCACGCTCAAGGTCCTCCGCCAGAAGGGGGACGAGAGCGACACCGGCGAGATCCCGTTCGTGCGTGAGAACGGCGAGTGGAAGATGGTCCTCGCGCTCCCCTCGCAGTAGGAACCGCGCCCCGTTTCGTGAGCCGCCCCCTCGCCCTCGCCGCCTCGCTGCTCGCGCTCGCCTGCGTCGCCGGGACGGCGCGCGCGGCGACGCTGGATCCGTTCGCCCGCGCCGGCGCCGCCGCGCTGCGGTTCGATCCCTTCCGCGAGGTCGCGGACGCCACGCCCGCGCCGGCGCCCGCCGCCGCGGCCCCCTCGACCACCCCGCCGGCCACGCCCGCGGCGCCGGCGCCCAAGAGCTGCCAGCGCGACGAGGAGTGCACGGGCGAGACCATCTGCGTCGAGAACCTCTGCCAGCCGATCCAGCTGCGGACCAACGTCGCCTACCTCTATTACCGCGAGGGGAGCTTCACCGAGGCGATGGGGCTCTACTGGTCGCACAAGGGGCCCTCCGGCTACACGGTGGTGGCGCCGCTCTACTGGCACTACTGGGGCGCCACCAGCGACGCGCTGGTGGTGGCGCCGTTCTTCTGGCGGTTCGAGGACCGGGCCCGCCGCAGCCTCATCACCTGGTACGGCCCGGTGGTGGCCGGGCACCAGGGCGACACCCGCTCGTTCGGCCTCATCCCGCTCTTCTACGCCTCGGGGACCGGGAGCTGGGCGGCGCCGTTCCTGGGGACGCTGCGGTTCAAGGACCCGGAGACCAAGCGCTCGTTCGGCGCCGCCGCCTACCTCTACTGGTGGTGGCGCTCGCCGACCCGCTCGAGCGATCTCGGCTTCCCGCTCTTCTTCTCGACCCGCACGCCCAGCCACGCCTTCACCTACGCGGTGCCGCTCAACGTCTACTGGCGGCACGACGACGACTGGAACCTGCTGTCGCTGCCGCTCTTCTACGCCAACGGGCACCAGACCGGCTCCTGGTTCCTGACCTGGCTCGGCTACGCCCACCGCGAGGGGCCCGACTACGGCCGGTCGCTCGCCTGGCTCTACTGGTGGGGCGGCAACGACAAGGACCAGTCGAGCTACCACGTCCTCTTCCCGCTGCTCTGGGACTTCGAGGGGAAGCACGACGGCGACACCGTCTTCTTCCCGCTGGTCTGGAGCTTCCGCGGCCCGGGCCGCAACACCACGGTGGCCGTCCCCTTCGTCCACGTGCGCGACGGCGCCTGGTACTTCAACGCGCTGCCGCCGCTGTGGTGGAGCGGCGGCGACGACAAGGAGGGGCGCGCGCACCGGCTGTTCATCCCCTTCTTCTACTGGGACCACGCGGACCACGGGCGCGCCAGCACGCTGGTGACGCTGCTCGGCGGCTACCACCGGGACAGCCAGGCGGGGACCCGGACCTGGATGGTCCTGCCGCTGCTCTCGGGCGCCACGCGCGATCCGGGCGGCGAGCGGACGATGCTGACGCCGCTCTACCTCTCGCACGAGGACCGGGCCGCCGACGCGATGGCGCGCCTCATCGGCCTCCTCTTCTACCGGCGCAGCGACCCGCAGGGCTCGACCACCACGCTGTTCCCGCTCTTCTGGCACTTCTGGGACTCGGCGACCGGCGCCACCGCGACCGCGCTGCTGCCGCTGTTCGCGCACCGCTCGGGGCCCCGCGACTCGAGCACGCTGGCGGGGCCGTTCTACTGGCGCAGCTTCACCAATGGCGGCTGGAGCGCCGGCCTCCTGCCGCTCGCCTACTTCGGGCAGAACGCCGGGCACGGCCACGGCGTCGTCTTCCCGCTCTTCTGGCACTTCTCGAGCCCGCGCGCCTCGACCACCGTCCTCTTCCCGCTCTACGTCCGGCACGCCACCGCCGACGGCACGGACAGCGCGATTACCCCGCTGTTCTACTTCGGCGATCACCACGGCGAGAGCTACGCGGTCCTCTTCCCGCTCCTCTTTCACTACGGCTCCGCGCGCGAGCGGACCAGCGCCACCTTCACGCCGATCGGGTTCTACGAGCGCGACGCCGACGGCACCAGCGCGGCGGTGGGGCCGATCGTCCCCCTGCTCTACTGGCGCGCCGGGCGCGACCGCTCGCACTTCGCGCTGGTCCCGCTCGTCTGGCACTTCCGGGACCGTCAGGCCGACACCTCGACGACGGTGGTCGGGCCCTACTGGCACCACCGCTGGGGCGGCGAGACCACCGACGGCCTGTTCCCGCTGTTCGCCTATCGCCGCGGCGCGCACCCGGGCGGGACCGAGGGGACCGGGCTGACGGTCTTCCCGCTGTTCCACTACCGCCGCGACGGCGACACCCGCCTGTTCGTCACCCTGCTGGGCGCCTCGGTGCACACGCAGAACGGCGAAGGGGGCTTCCTCGGCCCCTACGTCTGGGTGAAGAACCACAGCTTCGACGCCCGCTTCGTCCCCTTCCTCTACACCGACGTCTTGCGCCGCGCGGACGGCCAGCGCCTCACCCAGTGGGGCCCCTGGTTCCGGATCGCGGGGCCGGGGTACCAGAGCCAGGGGATCCTGCCGATCTTCGGCCACTACGCCGACGCCAAGGAGAGCGACACCTGGATCTTCCCGTCGTACTTCCGCCTGCGGCGCGCCAACGGCGACCGGGTCGACACGCTGCCGCCGCTGTTCTGGCACTCGACGTTCGCCGGCCGCTCGACCACCGTGGTGGGCCCCTACTTCGACCGCACCACGCCGACGTCGACCACCTTCGGCGTGGTCCCGCTGTTCGTGCGCGCCCGCAACAGCGAACGCTCGCTGACCGCGGTGCCGCCGCTCCTGCTCTACCAGCGCAGCTCGGCCGACGGGAAGCGCGACTGGTTCTCCTGCCTGCTGTTCGTCCACGACCGCGATCCCGAGGGGACGGTGAACGCGCTGTTCCCGTTCTACTGGTCCGACGTCAAGAGCGACCGCCGCAGCGACATCCTGTTCCCGGTCTTCTGGCACTTCGCCAACAAGTCGCTCGACACCTCGACGACGCTGGCGGGGCCGCTCTACTGGTCGCACGACAAGGGGGAGCGGACGCGGGGCCTGCTGCCGGTCGCCTGGTACACGCGCAACGCCGACAACGGCGACGCCGCGCAGGCGCTGATGCCGCTCTTCTACGAAGGGAGCGGGCGCGACCACTTCTCGTTCTACACCGCGCTCGGCGGCTATCACCGCCGCGGCGGCAGCCGGTTCTGGTACGCCGGGCCGGGGCTGGCGCTGCACACCGAGAGCCCGGTGAGCTCGTTCTCCATGCTGGCGCCGCTCTGGTTCAGCCACACCAGCAAGGCGACCGACACCACCACCACCGTCATCCCGCCGCTGCTGCACGTCTCGCGCAGCAACCCGGAGCAGGCCTTCTCCAGCACGCTCCTGCTGTTCTGGCATTACCGCGACATCGGTGGCTCCGCCTGGCTCGGGCTGCCGCTCTACTACGACGTGCACGAGTACCACCTCTCGCGCGTCAGCCTGTTCCTGCCCTTCTTCGGGCGCTACGCCAACGAGGTCGCGGGTGAGGCGACGACCGTCATCCCGCCGCTGCTGTTCTACCGGCACTCGACGCCGACCGACGTCAGCATGGTGGCCTTCCCGCTGCTGTGGGACTTCAAGCGCGGCCCCAACCGGACGACGGTGGTGTTCCCCTTCTTCGTCCGCCACCAGACCGCCGACCACGTCGGCACCTGGGTCTTCCCCAACTACTACGACAGCGAGGGGCTGGCGCCCGACGGCCGCCCCGACGGCACCTACCGCGTCTACTTCTTCCCGTTCTACGATGCGGGCGTCAAGCGCCCCGGCGACTTCATGTGGGAGGTCTTGGGCGGCCTCGTCGGCCACGAGCGGATCGGCCGCCACAACTACCTCCGCCTCTTCTACTTCACCATCGAGACCTCGCCGAAGATGGTCGACAAGACGGCCTGGTACGGCCAGCCGGTCGCCCCGCGCCGCAAGGCCGTCCCCCGCGGCCTCCACGTCGCCGGCTGGTAGCGCCGGGCCGCCGCGCGGCCGCTACGCCCGCCGGGGCGCCCCGACCGGATCCGACGTGCGGCGGGGGTCGACGGGCTCGCCGAGCAGGTGGGCGCGCAGCGGGCCGACCAGGAACATCGAGCCGCAGACGACCACCAGGCCGCCGGCGGCGCGGCGGCCTGCCTCCTCGAGCGCGGCGAGCGGGTCGGCGACGGCGAGGCGGCGGGCGACGAAGCGGGCCGCCTCGGCCGCCAGCGCGTCGGCCGCCAGCGCGCGCGGGCTGTCGGCGCGGGTGGCCACCAGCGTGTGGGCCAGCGGGCCGAGCGCCTCCAGGATGGCGCGCGGGTCCTTGTCGGCGGCCACCGACATGAGGAACACGATCCGGCGCCCGGCGGCCAGCGCCGGGAGCGCCGCCGCCAGCGCCCGGGCCCCCTCGCCGTTGTGGGCGCAGTCGAGGAGCACGTCGTCGCCGATCCGCTCGAGGCGGCCGGGCCAGGTCGCGTGCGCCAGCGCCTCGCCGATCGTCCCCTCCTCGAGCGGTTTCCCGAGCCGCGCGGCGGCCGCGCGCGCCAGCGCCACCGCGAGGGCGGCGTTGTCCCGCTGATGCGGGCCGATGAGCCCCAGCGGCCCCGCCGGCGGCGAGAAGTCGCGCCCGAGGTAGGCGAGCGGCGCGCCGACCTCGCGCGCCCGCGCCGCGATCGCCCGCGCCGCCTCCTCGGGGAGGCGCCCCAGGAAGCAGCGGACGTTGGGCTTGAGGATCCCCGCCTTCTCGCCGGCGATGGCGGCGAGCGT
>DASZVW010000193.1:0-1852 GCA_035546895.1 Polyangia bacterium | reverse complement strand
GGCGCTCCCCCCGAACGCCAACGATCCGGCCGTCGTGGTGGCCGCGATGCGCTGGTTCACCGCGCTGGCCGCGGGCGACACCGCGCGCTTGCTCGACATGGCGGCGCTGCCGTTCAAGACCGACGGCAAGCCGGTCACCCGCAAGGCCGATCTGGCGGCCATGCTGGCGGACGTCGCCGGCGAGGGGATCCGCAAGCCCCCCTCCGTGCGGGTGGTGACCGGCGCCCAGCTGCGGGCCGCGATCGGCAAGCTCCCCCCCAGCCTCGACGACACCGGGAGCGGCCAGCTCTACTCGGTCATCGAGATGGGGCGGGACGAGATGCTGGTCCTCATCCTCGCGCAGCGTGGCGGCGGCGTCTGGCGTCCGGTCGGCATGGTCCGCCGCTGAGCGGCGCCGCGCGGCTACCGGAGCTCGACCTGCGCGACGTGCCGCAGGTTGAGGAAGTTCACCAGGAAGTGGGCGATGACCGGCCCGGTGAGGTCGCCGGTCCAGAGGAACATCCCACCGAACAGCAGCCCGGCGCCGAACGAGCTCAGCGTCCAGGGGAGGTGGCGCGCCTTCGGCCCGATGTGCAGGAGGGCGAAGACGGCGCTCGAGACGATCAGGCCGACCGACGGCAGCAGCGCGCCGCGGAAGAACATCTCCTCGCCGACCGAAGAGGCCGCCGCCAGCACGACGATCTCGGCGTCGGTCAGCGGGAACAGCATATGGCGGAGCTCACGATGGAGCTGGCGCGCCCACTCGTAACGATAGACGGCCATCCGCGAGGCGAACACCAGCGCCAGCCCGACCGCGAGCCCGCCCAGGATCCCGGCGAAGGTCACCGCCAGGACCGGCTCGTGACCGCCGAGGTGCCAGACGTTCGCCTGCCCGCGCAGGTTCCCCCAGGCCAGCGCGACCGCCCCCAGCACCAGGTAGACGGCCATCACCAGGGCCGGCCGCGACCAGCTAGACCCGCGTGACCACACGGTTTCCTTCCAGAGCCATGGCGCGTTGGACGTCATACTACGGCATTCGGAGAGGGCGATTCTGTGAACTTCTCGTGCGGTCGACCGCCCCTAGATAGATCAACAATATCCGGAAGATAGGAACGGTCGGGCTGGGAATAATTTTCCGCCGGTTTTGCCCGGCTGGCTCCCCGCCGCCATGGTAAACGAGGTCCGATGGCCGTCGCGGCACTTCGCAGCAGCAGGCACCGGACCTCCCGCGGCGTCCCGCTCCTGCCGACCACGGTCCTCCGCGAGGTCGGCCAGCAGAAGCTGCTGTCGACCCGCATCTGCGATCTCGAGCTGCGCCCGGAAGGGACGCTCGCCGAGTGCGTCGAGCAGGTGATCGGCGAGCTGCACGCCAAGGGGATCACCTTCGTCCCCGCGTACTACCTGGGCGACGACGACTTCTGGACCGCCGACCGCGCGGTCAGCGTCAACGTCCCCTGGTACCTGGCGAACCCCGCGCTCTGGGGGCTGGTGAACGACCACCTGTTCGAGTACACGCGCGAAGAGGTGCTCATGTACCTCCGCCACGAGGCGGGGCACGCCATCAACTACGCCTTCGAGCTCTGGCGTCGGCGCGACTGGACGCAGACCTTCGGCGACTTCCGCCGCCCGTACCGCGACGTCTACAACCCGAACCCCTGGAGCCGCGACTACGTCCGCTACCTCCACCGCGCGGGCATGTACCACTACGCGCAGAAGCACCCCGACGAGGACTGGGCCGAGACGTTCGCCGTCTGGCTCGAGGGGGGCCCCTGGCGGCGCCGCTACCGCGACTGGCAGGTGGCGCTGGCCAAGCTGGAGTACGTCGACCGGGTGGTCGGCATCGAGCGCGCCTGCCGCGGCAACCCCAGCAACG
>DASZVW010000192.1:0-6535 GCA_035546895.1 Polyangia bacterium | reverse complement strand
CGGAGGCCGCGCACTGCCTCGTCGGCTGCACGGTGGCGCCGGGGTTCGAGTTCGCCGACTTCGAGCTGGCCGCCGGGCCCGAGCTGGCGGCGCGCTACCCGGCGCACGCCGCCCGCATCGGCCGCATGACCCGGCCCGGCTGACCGGGCGGCGAACGGACCGGCTAGAAGTAGACCTTGTTCGTCGGGGCGGCGGTGCCGCCGGTGATGGTGATCGCGTAGTTGAACGTCTCGCTCGGATCCCAGCCGTACGACAGCGCGGTCTTGTAGCCGTCGAGGGTGACGTTGCTGATCACCAGCACCACCACGTTGTTCTTGGGCGGCTTGGTGAGGGTGATCGAGACGGTGCCGCTGGCGGCCGGCGGGCCGTAGACCGCGGTCCCGTCGGTGGCGCGGTAGACGAGCTGGGCGCGCATGTCGGCCGGCGTCCCCTTGCTCCCCATGGCGGCGGGCATGAAGTTGACGCTGACCGAGGTGGCGCCCGAGGCGACGGTGATGGGGATGTTGTTGCGCGAGGTGTAGCGCGGCAGCATGGCGGTGTTGCTGGGCGTCAGCGTGCCGCCGGTGTTGGTGGTGGCCGCGTACATCTGCGCGCTGCCGTAGCGCTGGATGCTGGTCGACAGCTCCTGGAAGTCGCCGAGCGCCACCCGGGCCGCGTACTCCTGCACCATGCACTGCACGCGCGGCTTGTCCATGAGGCGGGTCATCGTCTGCAGGATCTGCTCGGTCGTCTTGGCCTGCTCCCAGACGGCGGCGAAGAAGTAGAACCCCACCCGCTGCGAGACGAACAGCGGGAAGAGATCGTTGTAGCGGTAGCCGGTGCTGTCCATGAAGTAGTCGGCCGGCCCGGTGATGGTGGTCTTGTCCGACTCGATGCCGCAGCTCTCGATCGGCGCCTGCGGCTGCTGGTAGACGAGCGCGTCCAGGTAGCCGACGTTGGACGGCAGCATGAACTGCGTCGCCTGTCCGGGCGTCGCGTTGCCGACGTTCTCGGCGACGCGCAGGATGAGGTAGTCGTTGTACGACTCCTGGATCCAGGAGACCTTCTGCCCCGGCACCGTGCCGTAGGAGTTCTCCAGCACGTGGAAGAACTCGTGCGTCAGGTCGTAGCGCTGGCTGGTGTCGGTCATCGCCACCCCCTCGGTCTCCACGTCGGGGTAGGAGCCCTCGTAGCTGGAATCGCCGGCGGAGTTCGGATCGTTCGGCAGCCCCGAGCCGACCAGCCAGTAGTCGATGTAGTGGAGCGCGCCGCCCGTCGCCCAGGGGGGCAGGTGGGTGTACGTCAACTGCGTCACGTACTTGAGGTCGGCGTTGATCCGCTGCAGCGTCGTCATCTCGAGCGCGGCCGTCACGCCGCTCGGCAGCGTCGGGCCCGAGCTGAGCAGGATGTAGCCCACCGGCGTGGTCAGCGACGCCTTGCCGTAGGGGTTGGAGTTGATCGGCGTCAGCGCCGGGGTGTCGTTCCAGGGCGCGGGGGGCGTGCCGCTGGGGACGCTGCCGTAGTTGCAGTACGGGTAGTCGGCGGAGCCGCTCCCCGCGGCGCCGCCGGTGCCCGTCGCGCCGCCGGTGGCGGTGGTACCACCCGAGCCGGTCGCGCCGCCGGTGGCGGTGCTGCCGCCGGTGCCGGTGGACCCGCCGGTCCCCGCGCCGCCGCTGCCCGTCGCGCCGGAGGCCCCGCCGGTCGCCTTGCCGCCGCCGGTCGCCGTCCCGCCGGCGCCGGTTGCGCCACCGGCGCCGGTGTCGGTGCCCGAGCTGCTGTTCGCGCAGCCGAAGCCGGCGACGAGCGCGAGCAGGGTGGTTCTCAGGATCGTTCCGCGCGCCATGGGCATCATCCTCCAGACAGACGATCCCCGGAGCGAAAGGCCGCGAGACGCCTGCGTCGGAGGTGAGGTCCCCCACGGGCCCGGCGGTGGCTCAGAAAATTCGGCCCCCGGTCAAGCCGGCGCGGGAAACGGCCGAAAAGGCGGTCATGGCGGCAGGTCCCTGGAGGTGGTGTCTTCTCGCCGGGCTCCTGGCCGCGGGCTGCGGCTCGGGCGGCGCGGGGAGCCCGGGGACCGGCGGCAGCGGGAGCTCGGGGAGCGGCGGCGCGACCGGGAGCGGCGGCGTCACCGGCAGCGGCGGCGCCACCGGCGCGGGGAGCGGCCTCTTCACCGCGGCCGAGCCGTGGACCAAGGACGTCTCCGGCCTCACCAAGGACGGCAGCTCGGACGCCATCATCGCCGCGCTCGACGACGCGGGCGGCTGGGGCGGCGGGCGGCTGCAGATCGACTTCTCGATCCCGCTCTTCTTCGCCGACGCCTCGACGCCGCTGCGGACGATCAGCGGCCCGGCGCCGGGCGGCTACAGCTATTGCTACGGCGGCCCCGACTGCGACCCGGTCCCGTTCCAGATGCCGATCCCGGCGAACGGGAACGCCGAGGGGAGCACCAGCTACACCTGCGACACCAGCTACCAGACCGACGGGCAGGGCGACTGCCACATCCTGGTCGCCGAGCCCGGCCAGCAGAAGCTCTATGAGCTCTACAACGCGACCGCGGCCGGCGGCGGCATCGACGCGCTGGTGGCCATCATCTGGGACCTCACCAAGGCCTACCCCGACAACGAGCGCGGCGACCAGTGCACCTCGGCCGACGCGGCCGGGTTCCCCATCGCCGGGCTCCTGCCGACGGCCGACGACGTGGCGGCCGGCGCCGTCGACCACGCGCTCCGCTTCATCCTCCCCAACGGGTCGATGCGGAACAAGGCCTACGTCCATCCGGCCTCGCACGCGGGGACGCCGAGCAGCCCCGACCCGAACGCGCCCCCCTACGGCGTGCGCTTCCGCCTCAAGGCGGGCTTTGACGACTCCGCCTACGACGCGGGCGAGAAGGTGATCATCGCGGCGATGAAGAAGTACGGGATGCTGCTCTCCGACGGCGGCACCATCGCGCTCACCTTCGCCGACGACCGGACCACCACCGCCAAGTGGGCCGACCTGGGGGTGACGGCGCTGTCGTTCTCGGCCATCACGCCCGACGACTTCGAGGTGGTCGACTTCGGCGCGCCGATCGCCCAGACGAACGACTGCGTCCGCGACCCCTAGCCCGCGCGCTCCGGGCGGCGAGCGGGCAAAATAAATGTCCGCCCGGGGGGCACTCGAACGTCGACTCCGTGAAGGTGGCGGGCGAGGATGGTCCTCGCGACGCCGCTTCGAATCGGACCAGGAGGACGCGATGGCCAATTTTCTCTACATTTTTCGGGGCGATACGATGACGGGGCTCTCTCCGCAGGAGATGGAGGCCAGCATGAACCGCTGGCGGGCCTGGATCGGCCAGCTCTCGCAGGCCGGGCAGTTCAAGGGGGGAGATCCGCTGGCGCCGAGCGGGCGCGTCGTCGCCGGCAAGCAGAAGGCGGTCACCGACGGGCCGTTCGGCGAGACCAAGGACCTGGTGGGCGGCTACCTGCTGGTGAGCGCCGCCAGCCTCGACGCCGCGACGGAGCTGGCGCGCGGCTGCCCGATCTTCGAGCGCGGCGGCAGCGTCGAGGTGCGCGAAGCCCGCGCGATGTGAGGTGGGCGCGCCGGGGGAGACCGACAGCGCGGCGGTCGAGCACCTGTTCCGCCGGGAAGCGGGGCGGATGTCGGCCGTCGTGCTGCGCCTCCTCGGCTTCGGCCACCTCGACCTGGCCGAGGACATCGTGCACGACGCGCTCGTGCAGGCGCTGGAGGTCTGGAAGTACGGCGGCCTCCCCGACAACCCCGCCGCCTGGCTGATGGCCGCCGCCAAGAACCGGGCCATCGACGTCATCCGGCGCGAGCGGACGGCGCGGCGGTTCGCGCCCGAGCTGGCCGATCAGCTCTCGACCGAGTGGTCGCTGGCGCCGACGGTGGCGGCCGCCTTCGAGGACCGGGAGATCGTGGACGCCGAGCTGCGCCTGATGTTCGAGCTGGCCGACGGGCGGCTCCCCGAGGAGACGCAGGTGATGCTGATCCTCAAGTACCTCTGCGGCTTCGGCGTCCGCGAGATCGCGCAGGCGTTCCTCTCCGGCGAGGACGCCGTGGAGAAGCGGCTCTCGCGGGCGCGGGCGACGCTGCAGGCGGCGGGTGGCTGGGCGCCGCTCGCCGACGCGCAGCGGGTGCGGGCGCGCGCGCCGGCGGTCTGTCGCGCGCTGTATCTGCTGTTCAACGAGGGGTACCACGGCAGCCACCCCGAGGCGGTGGTGCGGGAGGAGCTGTGCGGCGAGGCGCTGCGGCTGGGGGCGCTGCTGGCCGACCACCCGGTCACCGGCGTCGCCGAGGTGAAGGGGCTGTTCGCGCTCATGTGCCTCCTCGGCGCGCGGCTGCCGGCCCGGCGCGACGCGCGCGGCGACCTGGTCCCGCTCGACGAGCAGGACCGCGCGCGCTGGGACGCGGCGCTCGGCGCGCGCGGGCTGGCGGCGCTCGGCGCCGCGACGGCGGCGGGCGCCGTCGGCGAGCTGCAGCTCGAGGCGGCGATCGCCGCGCAGCACGCGGTGGCGCCGTCGGTGGCGGCGACCGACTGGACGGCGATCGTCGCCCTCTACGACCGGCTGGCGGCGCTGCGGCCGAGCCCGGTGGTGGCGCTCAACCGCGCGGTGGCGGTGGGGTTCGCCCGCGGGCTCGAGGCAGGGCTGGCCGAGATCGAGGCCATCGAGCGGCTGGGGCGCCTCGACGACTACCTCTTCCTGGCGGCGGCACGCGGCGATCTGCTGCGCCGGGCCGGCCGCCGGGCCGAGGCGCTGCCGCACTACCGCCGGGCCCGGGAGCTGGCGCGCAACGAGCCCGAGCGGCGGTTCTTCGCCCGCCGCCTCGCCGAGTGCGGCGCCGGCTGAGCGCGGGGAAGTTGCATCGCGGGCCGCGGGGTGGTTCGCTCACCACCCCACATGCAGATCAGCGATCGGAAGGCCGTCACCATCCATTACACCGTCAAGGACGAGGCGG
Source organism: Polyangia bacterium (assembly GCA_035546895.1). Classification (GTDB taxonomy): domain Bacteria; phylum Myxococcota_A; class Polyangia; order Fen-1088; family Fen-1088; genus JADGRB01. Next base: position 1,600 of record DASZVW010000192.1, on the reverse strand, counting down.
GCGAGGTGCTCGACACCTCGCGCGGGCGCGATCCGCTCGATTACCTCCAGGGACTGGGGAACATCGTCCCCGGGCTGGAGAAGGCGCTCGCCGGCAAGGCGGCCGGCGACAAGCTGGAGGTGACGCTGGCGCCCGAGGAGGCGTACGGCGTGCGCGACGAGAAGAACGTGCGCAACGTGCCGCTGCGGAAGCTCTCGGTGGAGGGGAAGCTGGCGCCGGGGGCCCGCTGCCGGGTCCAGGTGCCCGACGGCTTCCAGCTCGGGTTGGTCCAGGCGGTGCGCGGCGACTACGCGACAGTCGACCTCAACCACCCGCTGGCCGGGATGCGGCTGGCCTTCGAGGTCGAGGTGGTGGCCGTCCGCGAGGCGACGCCCGAGGAGCTGGCCCACGGGCACGTGCACGGCGCCGGCGGCCACCACTAGGAGGGCGTCGCCGTAAGGCGACGGTGAGCGGAGCGAACCATGCCCGACGACGTGCCGCCCGGAGGCGGCCTAGGAGGACGCTCAGCAGCCGGGGCCCGGGATGCCGGGCTGGCAGACCGTGCAGGTGATGGTGCTGTCCTCGCGCGAGGCCGACATGTTCGCCGCCGTGTCGTTCACCTTCAGCGTCTGCCCGGTGCACCCGTCCGTGCCGGGCATCAGCGTCCAGCAGGGGGCCACGTTGCCGTTCTCGTCGCAGTTCTGGAGCGCGACGTGCGTGGTGTTGTTCGCCGCGTCGGTGAGGTTCTCGATCACCGAGCAGTCGGGGTGCCCCTGGGCGTCGTTCTGCAGCTTGTCGGTGAGGCAGGGGGGCTGGAGCAGCACGGTCAGCTTGTTGGCGATGGCGGTCATCGACTCCGAGTAGTCGCCGTCGCAGATCGACCCCACCACGCTGTTCTGGAAGCTGAGGGCGAACGCGCTCTCGCGCACGCCCGGGTCGCCGAAGCTGCCGTCGGAGACGACCTGCGCCGTCGGCGCCGGGTTGAGCTGGTTGCTGGCCGGACCGCAGGAGTGCATCACCTGCGGCCAGAGCTCGGTGGCCGGGCCCTGTCCGGGAGGGGGCGGGAGCCACTCCACGCCGTAGGGGGCCGGCGGGGCGATGATCTCGCCGATCAAGATTTGACCGTCCGGATTGGTCTTGAGGGCCTTGATGTCCTGGACGAACTTGCTGACGGGGGTGAGCGCGCTCGAGCCGCTCTCGTTGTCCTCGCAGTCGGCGAGCTGCAACATCGGCGGGGTGCCGCTGGCGTCGGCGGGCGGGGTGAGCGGCGGCGTGGCGTAGCCGGTGTTGGCACTGCCCGGGTTGGTGTCCTTGCAGAGGTGGCCGCCGCGCGGGCCGCCGTTGCAGCGGTAGTCGGCGATCGGCCCGTCGGGGTTGCTGATGCTCTGCTGGCCGCCGTTGAGCGAATAGATCGTCGTGTTGGCGGGGGCCGAGCAGTCGTCCTCGTTGGTCAGCATGATGATCCCGAGGTAGGCGTCGGGGCGCAGGAAGTTCGCGTTTTCGGCGGGGGCCGGCCCCAGGCCGTCCGCGCCGAGCGCGCGGTCGATGGAGGCGAGCTGGTTCTCGAACCCGCAGCCGCTCGACCCCAGGAGCGCGATGCACTGGAACACGTCGGCGATGG
>DASZVW010000191.1:0-4756 GCA_035546895.1 Polyangia bacterium | reverse complement strand
GGCGGGGCCTCGCCGCGCTGGCCGGCGCGGGGCTGGCGGCGGCGGTGGCGGTGGCCGTCACGCTCGGGACCCGCCCGCCCGCCGGGGGCTGGACGCTGGCCGACGAGGTGGTCGCCGACCACCTGCGGGTGGCGGTGCGCGCGCAGCCGGTCGAGATCGAGAGCGGCGGCATCCACCAGGTCAAGCCGTGGTTCACCGGCCGCCTCGACTTCGCCCCGCGGATCGCCTTCTCGGGCGACGCCGACTTCCCGCTGGTGGGCGGCAGCGTCGGCTACGTGCGCGACCGCAAGGCGGCGGTGTTCAGCTTCCGCCGGCGGCTGCACCTCATCACGCTGCTGATCTTCCCGGCCGAGGGGCTGATCTGGCCCGGCGGGACGCCGGCGCGCCTCGGCCCGCTGGACGTCACCGAGGTCGAGCGGCGCGGCTTCTCGGCGCTGCTCTGGCGGCAAGGGGACCTCGGCTACGCGCTGGTCTCCGACGTGAACCGCGCCGACCTGGAGGCGCTGGCGCAGCGGATCGATCCGCGCTGATTGCCGCGCTGATTGCCGCGCTGATTGCCGCGCTGACGGAACGACGGAACGAAAGCGGCCCTCGCCGCGTTGGAACGGACGAGGAGGACACATGCCGTTCCAAGCCAACCGACGCGACGTTCTCAGGCTGCTGGGTGTGGGGGGCGTCGTCTTCGCCTCCGGCCTGCCGGGCGTGAGCCTGGCCCGCAGAAAGAGCCGAACCGATGACGACTTCTTCTTCCTGCAGCTCTCCGACACCCACTGGGGCTACGCGGGCGTCTCCAACCCGCAGGCCGACGTCGTTCTCCCCACCGCCATCGAGACGATCAACGGCGTGGCGGCGCGCCCGGACTTCATCGTCTTCACCGGCGATCTGACCCACACCACCGACGACGACGCCGTCCGCCGCCGGCGGATGGGCGAGTTCAAGCGGCTGGCGGCCCGCCTGCGCGCGCCCGCGCTGTACTTTCTCCCGGGCGAGCACGACGCCGCCAAGGACGCCGGGCGCGCCTTTCACGACCACTTCGGCCCCAGCCGCTACGCCTTCGACCACAAGGGGATCCACTTCGTGGTGCTGGACAACGTCTCCGATCCGGCGGGCGCGCTCGGCGCGGCGCAGATCGACTGGCTGGCGGCCGACCTGCGCCGGACGCCGGCGGCGGCGCCGGTGGTGGTGTTCACCCACCGGCCGCTCTTCGATCTCTACCCGCAGTGGGAGTGGTCGACCGCCGACGGCGCCAAGGCGATCGACGTCCTCTCCTCGCGCCCGAACGTCACCGTCTTCTACGGCCACATCCACCAGGAGCACCACCAGACGACGGGGGCGATCGCCCACCACGCGGCGCGCTCGCTGGTGTTCGCGCTGCCGCCGGCCGGCTCGGTCCCCAAGAAGGTCCCGGTGGCCTTCGACCCGGCGGCCCCCTTCGCGGGGCTCGGCTACCGCAGCGTCTCGACGGCGCCCGGCGCCGCGCCCGCGCTGGCCGAGCTCCCCGTCAAGCCCTGACCGCGTCCGCCCGGGCGATCCCCTCGCGGATCGTCTTCTTGGCGTCGTCGACGTTCCCCCAGCCGAGGACCTTGACCCACTTCTGATCCTCGAGGTCCTTGTAGTGGGCGAAGAAGTGCTCGATCTGCTTGACCGTGATCTCGGGGAAGTCGGTGTAGTTCCGGATCTGCTCGTAGCGGCGGGTCAGGCGGGTGGCCGGGACGGCGACGATCTTCTCGTCGACGCCCGCCTCGTCCTGCATGAGGAAGACGCCGACCGGGCGGACCGCCATCACCGCGCCGGGGACGATCCCGCGCTGGTTCGCCACCAGCACGTCGACGGGATCGCCGTCGCCCGAGAGCGTGTGGGGGATGAAGCCGTAGTTCCCGGGGTAGCGCATCGAGGTGTAGAGGAAGCGATCGACGATCAGCGTCCCCGCCTCCTTGTCCATCTCGTACTTGATCGGCTCGCCGCCGACGGGGACCTCGATGATGACGTTGACCTCCTCGGGCGGGTCGCGTCCGATGGTGACGGCTTCGATGCGCACGCCGGGAGTCTAGCCGCCGCCGGGCGCCGCGGCCAAGCGCCGCTCGACCTCGTCGGCGACGGCGCCGATGGTGAGCGGCCGCCGCAGGAACGCCGCCCAGGGGTGATGGCGCGCCGCCGCCCACTCGGCCGCGCCGCCCACCGCCACCACCGGGAAGCCGAAGCGCAGGAGCGGCGCCAGCCGGCGCGGATCGGACGGCTGGCCGCGCAGATCGACCACCGCCAGCCGCGGGCGCGGGCGGCCGAGCGCCAGCGCCGCCAGCGCGTCGTCCACCGCGACGAAGCCGACCGCGTCGAAACCGCGCTCGATCAGCTCGGCGCGCAGGTAGGCGCGCGGCCAGTGCTCGGCGTCGACGATCCAGATCCGCGCGCCGGCCATGGCTCCGCCTTGAGCCCTGGGGCGCGGCCTCCGTTGCGTCAAGGGGCGGCAGTCGTGGTATGCGGCCTGGATGACGAGACGTCTCCACCTCCTGCTCGCCGCCGGCGCCGTGGTCCTGGCCGGCGCCCGCCTCGGCGCGCAGCCGATCGAGCCCCTGCCGCCGGCGCCCCCGCCCGCGCCGCCCGCCGCGCCCGCCGACGTCGCCAAGCCGCCGGCCGACGCCAAGAAGACGCCCAGCGGCCTCGCCTCCAAGGTCCTCTACAAGGGGAGCGCCACCGCGCACCCGGGCCCGCACGATCGGGTGGTCGTCCAGTACACCGGCTGGACGCCCGACGGGAAGGTGTTCGACAGCTCGATCCCGACCGGCGAGCCGGCGCGGTTCCCGCTCGACGCCGTCATCAAGGGGTGGAGCGAGGGCTTGCAGCTGATGGCCAAGGGGGAGAAGCGCCGCCTCTGGATCCCGGCCGAGCTCGCCTACGGCGACAAGCCCGAGCGCCCCGGCGCCCCGGCGGGGCCGCTGGTCTTCGACGTCGAGCTGCTCGACTTCGTGAAGGTGACCCCGCCGCCCCCGGTGCCGCCGGACGTGGCGGCGGCGCCCGCGGGCGCCAAGAAGACCGCCTCCGGCCTGGCCTACAAGATCCTCAAGCACGGCAAGGGGAAGACGCACCCCTCGGCCGACAGCACGGTCGAGGTCCACTACACCGGCTGGACCACCGACGGCGAGATGTTCGACAGCTCGGTGGTGCGCGGCCAGCCGGCCAGCTTCCCCTTGAGCGGCGTCATCAAGGGGTGGACCGAGGGGCTGCAGCTCCTGGTGGTCGGCGACCAGGCCCGCTTCTGGATCCCCGGCGCGCTGGCCTACGGCGATCGCCCGACCCGGCCCGGCGCCCCCGCGGGCACGCTGGTGTTCGACGTGGAGCTCCTGGCCATCAAGTGACGCCGGACGGCGCTGGATCGGGCGCCGCGCCGTCTTCCTGGATCCTGGCAGCGGCCGTTGACAGGTCCTGGCGCGGACCTAAACGATCAGAGTACGTGCTTGGCTTGGTGGGGAGAGCGGCATGGCCCCTGAACAGGATGATGGCATCGCGGTTCCCGGCGGTCCGTCGGGGAGGCCGGCAGGCGCCGAGCAGCGCGCGCGCGAGCTGCTACGCACGGCGAGCCACGACCTGAGGTCGCCGCTGGCGGCGATCCAGCTCATCGTGCAGAGGATGGAGCGCCTGCGCCGCGACGGGGGCGACGGCGCCCAATGGACGACCGCGCTCGAGCGGATCTCGAACGTGGTGAGCCGCGCGCTGGTGCAGGTGGAGGAGGTCTTGAGCGCCGACCGGCTCGCCGGCGGCGCGCCGGCGAGCGCCGGGGCCCGCCCCGTCGACGTCGAGGAGGTGATCGAGGAGGCGATCACCTTGCAGCGCGAGGCGCTGGAGGCGGCGCGGTGCGCGGTCACCGTCACCCGCCGCGCGGGCCTGGTCCGCGCGCAGGGGAGCTGGAACCGCAGCTGCCTGCTGCGGATCTTCTCCAACCTCCTGCAGAACGCCAGCAAGTACGCGCCGGCGTCGCCCATCCACGTCGAGCTCGCCCGCGCCGGCGACCGGCTGAAGATCGCCTTCGCCGACCGCGGCCCGGGCATCCGCGCCACCGCCGAGGCGACCGGAAAATACCTCGACGACGGCGTCGCGCCCGCCGGCGCGCACGGCCTCGGGATCTGGATCGTCCGGCGGGGCGTCGCCGAGCTGAATGGGCGCCTCAAGATCCGGAACGCGCCGGGGATGGGGCTGGCGTTCGCCATCGAGCTGCCGGGCCTCGCGGCCTGACGTCCCGCCGCGCCCGTCAGGGTAGCGCGACGGCGCCGGACAAAAATCGAGGGCCGGGATTCCCCGCGCCTCGCCGCGGCATTCGGCGCCGCCTTCGCGAGCGGGTGCACAGTTTTGGCCGCCGCGCCCCTTGAAGTGACATGAAGCGCTCCGCCCGCCTGGCCGTCTTCGCCGTGTTGGCCGCGTCCGCCGCCGCCCCCGCCGGCGCCACCGACTACTACGTGGCCACCACCGGCAGCGACACGGCCGCCGGCACCATGGACGCGCCGTGGGCCACGCTGCAGAAGGCCGCCAACACGGCGGTCGCGGGAGACACCGTCTGGATCCGCGGCGGGACCTACATGATCACCACCCCCGCCAACAGCGGCGCCGGCATCAACTTCTCGAAGAGCGGGACGGCCTCCGCCAACATCAACTACTTCGCCTACCCGGGCGAGCATCCGAAGTTCGACTTCACCAACCTGCAGATCTCGACCACCGGCTACACCATGGGGTTCACGGTGAGCGGCAGCTACCTGCACTTCAAGGG
>DASZVW010000190.1:0-6376 GCA_035546895.1 Polyangia bacterium | reverse complement strand
CGCGAGATCCTCGTCGATTTTCACGATCTCCCTCGAAAGATCGCGACATCGTCACCCGCTCAGCTCACGAAGCAAGCACCCTTTTCTCCACAGGAAATCCCGATCGATTCCGATCTCTTGCGCGCTAACCGATCGGCATTGCTCCTAGCGGAGCAGCGCCACCGCGGCCGCCGGCTCCAGTGACCGGAAGGTGAACGACTCGGTGATGTAGAGCTCGACGGTGTCGCGGTCGTGCCCCGCGTAGCCGACCGAGAGGTCCTGCCCGACGTGCAGCTCGTAGTCGCCGCCGCGCATGGAGAGGAGCACGCCCCCCTCGATGGCGGGCGCGCGCACCAAGGGCCCGTCGAGCACCTGCTGCGTGATCCGCTTGGCCAGCGGGTAGCCGTCCTCGGCGGCCGCCAGCACCTGGGCGTAGATCGGCGCCGCCAGCGCCAGCGCGTAGGGGCCGCTCACGCCCGCCTGCCGCAGCGTCTCGCGCGCGGCCAGGATGGCGCCCGGCAGCTCGCGCACGTCGGCCGGCAGCTTGTGCGGCTTGTGCGGGCTGCCGGGGATGATCCCCTTGATGCCGGCCGCGCCGAAGCCGTTGAAGATGGCGGCGTCCTCGGCGTCGGCCGCCTTCTCGGCGGCGGCCACCACGGCGGCCAGATCGGGATCGGTCGCCCCGCGCGCGACGGCGTCCAGCTCGGCCAGCGAGACCTTCATCGGCACCCGCACCTCGATGAGCGGCTGCGCGCGGCGGATGCCGATCTGCAGGTCGGGGGCGCTCACGCAGGGGTCGAGGCGCCCGGTGTTGACCGCCGCCAGCTCCCAGCCGTGCGGGCCCTTGAAGTCGACCAGCCGGCGGCCGGCCAGGTTCAGCTTGAGGACGCGCGTCGCCTCGGCGTCGACCGCCGCCAGGGCGTCGGGGGTGACCGGGGCCTTGTCCCGCTTCAGCAGATCGTGGGTCATGACCGGCTCCTCAGGCTGCCGATGCCGAGCGACGGCGAGGTGGCGACGCCGCCGGGGGCGCCACCGCCGCCGGCCGCTTGCTCCGCCTTCTTCTTCTCCTCGATCTCGGTGATCTCGCCCTCCGCGAAGAGATAGGTGCGGGTCACCTCGTCGATCTTGGCGTCGCGGCGGCGCAGCCACTCGAGCGTCATCATGGCGTGCTCCGCCTCCTCGTTGCGGTTGTGCAGCATGACGGCCCGCAACGCCTGGTCCTTGGTGGCGTCAGCGCGCTGCTGATACCAGTCGATCGCCTCCAGCTCCTCCATCAGGGAGAGGATGGCGCGGTGAAAGTCCTTGGTCGCCTCCGGCAGGAGCTCGACCGGCTCGTGGTACCCCTCGTGGCTCATGCGCGCAATATAGCGTCGCGGTCGAGCTTCGGGGAGTGGACTTCCGCGCCGCGCGTGATCACGTTGGCGACGATGACCCGCGTGACCGATTCCCTGGACAACGGCCGCGTCAGCTTCGGCGACCGCGAAGAGATCGAGCTGGCCACCGCCGTCGACCCGGTGTGCGGCCGCGAGCTCAAGCGCGCCGACGCCGTGGCCGCCGTCGACCACCACGGGGTGGTCTACTTCTTCTGCTCCCAGGCCTGCCACGACCAGTTCGTGGCCGACCCCTCGCTGTTCGTCGACGGCGAGACCGCCGGCGCCTCCGAGGGGTGAGCGCGCGCTACTTGCCCGAACGGGCGCGGAGCGAGACCGAGTTGATGCAGTAGCGCTGGCCGGTCGGCGCCGGCCCGTCGTCGAAGAGGTGACCGAGGTGGCCGCCGCAGCGCCGGCAGGTCACCTCCGTCCGCAGCATGCCGTGCGACGCGTCGGCCTCGGTCGCCACCGCCGCCGGCCGGACCGGCGCCGTGAAGCTGGGCCAGCCGGTCCCGGAGTCGAACTTGGCGTCGGAGGAGAACAGCTCGGCGCCGCACCCGGCGCAGAGATAGGCGGCGTCGTCGTGGGCGTTCCAGTACGCCCCGGTGAAGGCGCGCTCGGTCCCCTTGCGGCGCAGCACCTGGTACTGCTCGGGCGTGAGGGCCGCCCGCCACTCGGCGTCGGTCTTCTCGACCTTGTCGCCGCCGTCGTCGTCGCCGGAGGGGCTCATGCGCGGAGTATATCCTGCTATGCTGCCGCCGCTTTGGCATCCGACCGCGTCCTCGTCACCGTCACCGGCCCCGATCGCACCGGGGTCACCGCCACCCTGACCGGCATCCTGTCGCAGCAAGGCGCCACCCTGCAGGACATCGAGCAGGTGGTGGTCCAGGGGCAGCTCACGCTCTGCCTGCTGATCGGCGTCCCCGAGACGCGCGACGTGCTCAAGGAGCTGCTGTTCGCCGCCAAGCAGCTGGAGATGGAGCTCGACTTCAAGCCGGTCCCCGCCGACGCCCCGCCGCCCGCCCGCGCGCCCGAGGGGCGGCGCTACGTCATCACGGCCATCGGCCCCACGCTGGGGGCGGCCCACCTGCACGCCCTCGCCAGCGTGCTGGCCGCCGAGGGGGCCAACATCGAGAAGATCGGCCGGCTGTCGGAGAACACGCTGGCCTCGGTGGAGATCCACGCGCAGCTCCCGCCCGGGCGCGACAGCGAGGCGCTCAAGCGGACGCTGCTCAACGTCGCCACCAGCACCGGCTTCGACGTCTCGCTGCAACCCGAGAGCCTCTTCCGCCGCTCGAAGCGGCTGGTGGTCCTGGACATGGACTCCACCCTCATTCGCATCGAGGTGATCGACGAGCTGGCGCGCGCCGCCGGCGTGGGCCCCGAGGTCGCGCGCATCACCGAGCGCGCCATGCAGGGGGAGATGGACTACGACGAGTCGCTGCGCCAGCGCGTCGGGCTGCTGGCCGGCCTCGACGTCAAGGTGCTCGACCAGATCGCCTCCGACCTGCCGCTCACCGACGGCGCCGAGACCATGGTCCGCGTCTTGAAGCGCCTCGGCTACAAGATCGCCGTCATCAGCGGTGGCTTCTCGCGCGCCGCCGAGGCGCTCAAGCGCCGGCTGGGGGTCGACTACGCCTACTCGAACAACCTGGAGGTCACCGCCGGCAAGCTGACCGGCCGGGTGGTGGGCCCCATCGTCAACGCCCAGCGCAAGGCCGAGCTCTTGGAGACCATCGCCCAGGCCGAGGGGGTGCTGCTGGACCAGGTGATCGCCGTCGGCGACGGCGCCAACGACGCTCTGATGCTCGAGCGCGCCGGCCTGGGGATCGCCTTCCACGCAAAGGCCAAGCTGCGCGAGCGGGCCGACACCAGCATCTCCGGCGCCGGCCTCGACGCCATCCTCTACCTCCTGGGCCTCTCGGCGCGCGAGCTGCAAGAGGTCGAGTGAGCGTGGAAACGCCTTGACGGGTAAACTCGTCGGGCATAAGCATGCGCCCGTAGCTCAGCTGGATAGAGCAGCGGCCTTCTAAGCCGCGGGTCGCAGGTTCGACTCCTGCCGGGCGCGCGTCAGAAAAACTGAATACGGTGGGTGTAGCTCAATTGGTAGAGCGCCAGACTGTGGCTCTGGATGCTGCGGGTTCAAGCCCCGTCACTCACCCCAACTCCAGGCTACTCGGAGATTTCGAGGACCTTGCCGCCCTCGAACACCGCCTGCAGCCGGAGCTTGCCGCCGAGCGCTTCGACGTACTTCCGCATCGTCGAAACGAGCCGGTCGTCCCGTTTCTCGATAGCCGAGAGCTGTGCCTGCGATGCCTCCATCCGAGCCGCCAGCTCGACCTGGGTGAGCCCGAGGAGGTCCCGAAGCTGCCGGAGCGTGACCTGCTCGACCATCTCGTCACGAAGCCGCTCAACCGCCGCCTCGCGCTCGGGCGTCCTCTTGTGCCGAATGTCTTCCCAGCGGTGAGTCTTCATTTGCTTCCCCTTTCGCGTTTGTACTGCTCCCAGATTCGCTCGGCGATCGGGATCATCCGGTCGTAAAAGCGTTCGTCGCCAGTCTTGTCGCCACCGATCAGCAAAACCGCGGCCCGTTCGAAGTCGAAGATGTAGAAGGTCCGAAGCGGCCGGCCACCCGCCTGAGTCCGAAGCTCGCGTAACGCGTACTTACTGCCGTTTATGGCCGAGCTCAGCGGGGCACGCAGCCCCACCCCCATGACCCTCAACGTATCCACAGCCGCCGTCATCGCGTCGTCCGCCTGCTCGTCCAGACCGTCGTACCAGGCGAGCCACTCGTCCGTCGCGATGACCTCGACCAAGGATTAATACTACTTTAACATTATATCATTTGCAAGTAGTTTTCGTCCTCTGCTGCCCTAGCCTGCCCTAGCCTGCGAAGCCTTACGGGCTCTCGACGCGACGCCGTCGTGGAGCGCAAGCCCGTGCCTGGCGTCGGGGTGCCGAGCTTTGCCGCGCCAGTCGGTCAAGGAGAGCCGCCCCAGCCGGGGCTCGATCGCTTCCTATTTTGGTGGGCGGGAAGGGAACCCCGGATTCGCAGCCATCAGCCGCGGAAGGTTCCAATCACAGGTCGGGAATACCCCTAGCGGGCACTCACGACATGGATCGTTAGGTCGCCACTCGCGCAAAGCTCTTCCGGCTCGATACACCAGAACGAATGCGGCCGGAAGGACGGCTATAAGCAGACCTCGCGGAAAGGGCGGAGACAGACAGAGCGCCCCGGTCATGAAGTACGACGCGATCGCCATACCCAGGAGCGTCCTCGAAGCGATCTTGAACAGCCTGTTCTGGAAGAAGGGCTGGATCACCGTCGGGACCAGCAAAAGAAGATGTGCGACGATCCAGAAAATGAACGCCGGCCGCCAGTCACGAAGGAGGAGCACACCGATAACGCCGATCGCTACACCCGTGTACATGCAGGTGCACCCGAGGCAAAGCGGGCGGGACCGAAACCAGATCAGGTGGTCGCGATGCCGAGGGCAGTGCGGGTGATGTGCTCCTCGGAGAAACGAGGCGGCGTACAGCGGTCGCGGAACGAGCACCCGATCAGCTCTTCTTGAACACCATGATGAGGACCGACTTCGACTGACCAATGCACGCCGATCGGCTGGGACATCGGACAGGTGCAAGAGCGCTGGGCCCCTCGGCCGGCCGCTGGTCGGCAAGCTCAACGGCGGACTGTGCGAGGTGCGGACGACCTTCGATAAGAACGAGTACCGGGTGTTCTTCTACGTGGAGCGCGAGCAGGTCGTCGTCGTTCACAGCACCATGGTGCTCGGTCACGGCATCTCCACAAGAAGACCCAGAAGACACCGCTGGCGGACATCGCGCTGGCCTGGCGTCGAATGAAGGAAGGCACATGAAAATCGGATCACCGCGGGACGAGCGGGAGGAGCTCTTCGACGAGCTCGGGGAGATTCACGAGCTCCGGGCCGGCGTACAGAAGAAGGTCCTCGCGCACGACATCAAGCGGGCCATGAAGGCCAAGAAGATCTCACCGTCCGAGATGGCGAGGCGCATGCGCACGAGCCGAGAGGCCGTCTATCGCCTGCTGGATCCGACGCGCACCGGAGTCACGCTCGATTCTCTCCAGCGCGCCGCTTCGGCGCTCGGGCTCACCCTCAACATCAGCTTCGAACCGCCGGCCAGGCGACCGGCGGCAACACGCCAAGGCTCGGCCGCCCGGCGGAAGAGACGGGCGGGCCGCCTGACGCTCAGGGGCAGATCGAGACGCTGGCCTGGGCGGCGTGGGTCGTGCCGTCGAACAGCGAGACCACGAAGCTGCCGTGGTAGTTGCTGACGCCGACCTCGGTGGCCGCGCCGTCGCTGATGACCGCCCCCTCGTTGTAGACCTTGCTCCCGTCGGCGGTGACGTAGACGAACGCGGCGCCGTCGTTCTCCAGCAGGACGGTCCCCACCCCGCCGGCGCCGTCCGGCGCGTCGCTGATGATCTTCCCCGTGGAGGCAGTCGACGAGAACGAGAACGTCTTGAGCGGCGGCAGGCCGCCGTCGACGCCGACCTGGCCGATCCCGCCGTCGACCAGCACGTCCCCGGCCCCCGCGAGCGGAACGAACGAGCCGTCGATGGAGCCGCCCGAGGTGTACATGGCGATGAACCCCCGGCCGGTGCCGCCCACGCCGAGCCAGTTGTCGATCCCCATGTTGGCGCTCAAGGGGACGAACGAAGAGCCGACCTGCAACCCGGAGTCGTCGAGGACGGTCAGGCAGGCCGTGTTCGTCCCGCACGGCGGGCCGCCGCTGTTCGGCTGGAACGCCACGCCGTAGTAGGCACCCGAGCTGGCGAGCTGGCAGTCGTCCTCCGAGCCCGGCTCGTAGTTGCTCCCCGTGTTGGTGGGGACCATCCCCACGTTGTTGCCGGCGGACGTGCCGTTCGGCCGGTACTTCTGCACCTTGGTCAACCAGGCGGCACCTTGGTACTTCCAGGAGAAGGCGAACACCCCGTCGTTCGCCGACCAGATGGCATGCGCGTCGCCGAGGTTGGTGCTCTCGAT
>DASZVW010000189.1:0-1511 GCA_035546895.1 Polyangia bacterium | reverse complement strand
CCCACCCCGACCCGCGCACGGACGCCAACTCAGGCTGGCTCACGCCGGAGCTGATCGCGGCGTGAGAAAACCGACTTCCACCACGGGCTGCTAGGCCCGTCGCGGACGGCCCTCGGCCAATCTGGGACAGCCCGGTGGCCGAGGGCTCCGCCGCCCGCGCCGCGCGGGCCGCTCCGGCGCCCGGTCGATCAATTGTGCTCGAGGTACTCCTCGGGCGCGTCGACGAATCCCCAGGCGCGGAGCTGGCGGACCCAGGCTGCGAGGTTGTCGCGGGTGACGCGCACCAGGTCCATCGGGATCCGCTCGGGGACGGCCTTCCCCCGCAGGAGCTTGTCGACGATCGTCTGCACGCCGACCTCGCCCCAGAGGTAGGTCGGCTGCGCCAGCAGCACGGGCGCCAGCCCCTTCTCCACGTAGAGGAGCTGCGGCGGGATGGCGTTGATGGACACGATGGTGGGGACCATCAGCTTGGGCGACCCCGACTCGATCTCGTGCAGCAGCGTCTGCGTGTAGAGCGGCCAGCCGCCGACCATCGCCCAGCCCGTGATGTCGGGGTGCTGGGCCTCGGCGCGCATGACCGCGGCGGTCGCCTCCTGCGGCGTCTCGACGTGGAAGTAGGGGCCGAGCATCGTCAGCCCGGGGTGGCGGGCCGCCTCGCTCAGCACCCCTTCGACCCGCCGGCGCAGGTTGGGGGCCTCGCGGTTCCCGGCCAGGATCGCCACCTTCCCCCGGCGCGGGATGAGCTGCGCCAGCTCGCGCATCACCGCCTGGCCGGCCTTGAAGTCGTCGACCCCGGCGGCGGCGAAGCGGCGCGAGCGGGGCGCGTCGCTGTCGAAGGTCATGACCGGGACGCCGCGCGCGACCGCGGCGTCGATGGCCGGCGTGACGGTCGAGACGTCCGAGCAGGAGAGCAGCAGGGCGTCGGCCCTCCCGCTCACCGCCTGCGCGATCCGCTCCACCTGCGCCGCCGGGTCCTCGCGCGGGGGCGTCAGCCACTCCACCTCGATCGGCCGCCCCAGCTCGGCGGAGAGCGCCCGGGCCCGGTTCTCGGCGCCCAGGCGGGAGGCGAGGAACGAGGGGTTGCTCGCGCTCTTGGCGATCATGGCGATCCGGAACGGCGGCCTCGGCGGCGCCGGTGGATCGCCGGGGCGGGCGGCGTCGGACCGGCAGGCGCCCGCGCTCAGCGCGAGGGCGGCGAGCGCCGCCAGGCGGACGGCGCCGCGGCGCCCCCTGCGTTCGGGCTCACTCGGGTTCAGTTGACCCCGGCGGCCGGGACGGCTCAATCGGACGCCCCCTGGCGCGGGAGGAACGGTTCGTGTCACCGTGGGGAGGTGCCTCTCCCCGGCATCGGCCTTCTGGCGCTGCTGGCGTTCGCGCCGCCGGGCGCGCCGGCGTCCGTGCCGGTGCGGGTCGAGTTCGAGGCGCCGGCCGGCTGCTCCGACGCCGAGGCCTTCTTCTCCGGCGTGCTCTCCCGCGCCAGCCACGTCCGGCGGGCGCGGCCCGGCGAGGCG
>DASZVW010000188.1:0-2104 GCA_035546895.1 Polyangia bacterium | reverse complement strand
GGCCGTCCCGGCGGGCGCGACGCTGAAGCTGCACGCGCACGGCGCGGGCGCGCAGATCTATGCTTGCACCGCGGGGGCGAACGGCGCGGCGCCCGCCTGGGTGCTGCAGGCGCCCGACGCGCGGCTGCTCGACGCCGCGGGCGCCGAGATCGGGACCCACACCGCGGGTCCGACCTGGACCGCCGCCGACGGGAGCGCCGTGGTCGCCAAGAAGGTCGCCGACGCGCCGGCGCCGGCCGCCGGGGCGATCCCCTGGCTCCTGCTGCGCGCCACCTCGAACCGCGGCGCCGGGACCTTCGCCGGCATCGGCTACGTGCAGCGGCTCGCCACCGCGGGCGGCAAGGCGCCGGCCACCGGCTGCGACGCGGCGGCCGTCGGCAAGACGCTGCGGGTCGACTACACCGCCGAGTACTACTTCTACGGGGGCGCGCCGCCGGCGGCGGGCAACTGACCGCGCCGGCCGACCGCATGAGGGGGCACGCGCTGGTCCGGGTGCTCGCCCTGGCGGCCACGCTGGCGACCGCCCGTCCCGGGCAGGCCGCGCCGGCGCCGATCGACTGGCAAGCGCTCGGGCCCGGGGCCTGGCGCGCCACGCTGGCCGCCGGCGACGGGACGCCGCTGCTCCTCTTTCGCTTCGCCTTCGCCCGTTACCGGGCCGAGGTGGTGGTCGGCGCGGGGTGGCCGCCCGCGCGTGAGACGGCGGCCGAGCTCGTCCATCGGCTGGGCGCGGCCGCCGCCGTCAACGGTGGGTTCTTCGACGGGCGCGGCGCGCCGCTCGGGCTCCGGGTCGCCGCCGGCAGGACCCGCGCCCCGCTCCGCCCGAAGGCCGACTGGGGCGTGCTGCTGCTCGAGCCGGCCGGCGCCCGCATCGTCCACACGCACGAGCTCGCCCCCGGCGACGGCGCGCGCGGTGCCATCCAGGTCGGCCCGCGGCTGGTGGTGCACGGGCAGGCGCTGCACCTCAAGCCCCAGCTCGCCCGCCGCACCGCCGTGGCGCTCGAGCCGGCCGGCGACGCGCTGACCCTGGTGGTGGCCGACGCGCCCGTCGACGCCAACGACCTCGCCCAGCGGCTCGCCGCGGCCGGCTTCGACGCCGCCCTGCTCCTCGACGGCGGCCCGTCGACCCAGCTCTCGGTGGCGGTCGGCGGCGCGCGCCTCGATCTCCCCGGCGGCTACCCGGTGCCCGATCTGCTGGCCGTCGTCCCCCGATCGCCCCCGCGCGCGCGCTGACCAAACGGTCGCGCTTCCCGGCCGCCGCCGGAGCGGGTAACGGCCCGGCCGCCGCCCCCGTCACCGGCCGGCCACGCCGGAGGCTTCAATTGAAGGGGGAAGCGGGCACCGGCCTTGGCCCGCACCTTGCTGTACGGAAGATGCGTACAGATGATCGACGTCGGCCAGACCGTCGGCAACTACCGGATCGCCGGCATCCTCGGCGAAGGGGGGATGGGGAAGGTCTTCCTGGCCGAGCACCCGGTCATCGGCAGCAAGGTGGCGCTCAAGGCGATCCACCCGCAGTTCGCCCGCAACGCCGACGTGGTCGCCCGCTTCGTCAACGAGGCGCGGGCCGTCAACCAGATCGGCCACGACCACATCGTCGACATCACCGACTTCGGCCACACCGACGCCGGCGACTTCTACTTCATCATGGAATACCTGCACGGCGACATGCTGTCCGACCAGATCGGGCGGGTGCCGTTCCCGCCCGCGCGGGCGATCGACATCGCCGCGCAGATCGCCGACGCGCTGGAAGCCTCGCACCGGCAGGGGGTCATCCACCGCGATCTCAAGCCGGACAACATCCTGCTCATCGTCCGCGACGGCACGCCGGACTTCGTGAAGGTGTTCGACTTCGGCCTCGCCAAGCTGACCCACCGGTCGGCGGGCGCGCCGGTCCCCAACACCGAGGTCGGCATCGTGATGGGGACGCCGTTCTACATGTCGCCCGAGCAGTGCGACGCCCGGCGCGAGGTCGACCACCGCGCCGACATCTACGCCCTGGGCGTCATCCTGTTCCAGATGCTGACCGGGCGCGTCCCCTTCACCGGCGAGGGGTTCGGCGAGGTGATGGCCCAGCACCTGACCCGCACGGCGCCGCCGGTGCGCA
>DASZVW010000187.1:0-7812 GCA_035546895.1 Polyangia bacterium | reverse complement strand
TCCCGCTCGCTACTCGTCGGGGTCCGGGTCGGGGTCGAGCGTCGACGGGGTGCCGGAGGCTGACGAGGTGGCCAGGGCGGTCCGGCGGTGGCGGAGGGTGAGGAGGTCGAGGAAGCGCTCCGGGGCCAGCGAGACGCGGCTGCGGCTGTCGAGGTAGCGGCGGCGCTCGAGCGCGAAGATCCCGCCGGCCGCCACGCCGCCGCCGGCCAGGGCCACGATGTCGTAGACGGCCGAGCCGGGCGCCATCAAGGCCCCCCCGACGCCGAACAGCAGGAAGGCCATCGCCGCGCGCATCCCCATCTGGCCGAAGCGCTCGCGGCGCATGTCGGAGAGATCGATGTTGAAGGTGACCGCGGTCTCGCCGGGGCCCTCCGCCGAGAGGATGGTCTCCACCCGGGTCACCAGCGCGAAGGCGTAGCGCTTGGAGAAGTCGAGCGAGCGGACCAGGCCGGGCCACAGCCCCTGCGCCCGCTCCCACTCGACGCGGTCGCCGTGGTGGCGCCGCACGGTCATGAGCTGCTCGCGCAGGAAGCGATCGACCGCGCGGCGCACCGTCTCGAGCGGCGCGCCGACCACCCGGCTGACCACCACGCGGCTGGCGCCCAGCGCGCGGGTGAGCGCGCCCTGCTCCTCGGGCTCGACCACCGCCCCGCGCCGCATCTCGGCCAGCGCCTGCTCGACCGCCGGACGCGGCAGGCCGGCCTCCTCGCCCAGGCGGACGATCTCGCCGACGGTGAGCGCGTCGGCATCGACGCGTCCGCTCCGCGCCGGCGACTGGGTGTCGATCTCGGCCGCACGCCGCAGGACCAGATCGACCTCGGCGCGCGACAGTTTCTCGGACACGACCCGTCGATTATAGCCGCAAGGACGCGTCCGTGCGGCCCGGATCGGCGGGCGTGTCGGCGGCGTCGGAAAGGCGACGCGGGCGAAACGCGAGCCGCATGATCCACTCGTAGAGGCGGTCGGGGACGAACGGGCGCAGCCGCGCGGAGAGCGAGGTGGGCCCCACCGGCCAGCGCAGCCGCGGGTGGGCCGCGGTCGCCGCCCGCTCGACGGCATCGACCACCGGCCCCAGATCGGCGGGGCGCGGGAGGGCGGCCGACTGCCGCCGGTAGGCCGCCAGCAGCGGCGCGTACGGACCGTCGGGGAGGGCGGCCGCCGCCGGCCGCTCGTTGGCGTAGAAGGCGGTGGCGAACGGCCCCGGCTCGACCAGGGTCACCCGGACGCCGAACGGCCCCAGCTCCAGCCGCCAGGCCTCGATCATCCCCTCCAGCGCCCACTTGGAGGCGTGGTAGGCGCCGGCGATGGGGAGCGCCACCCGCCCGGAGATCGAGCCCACGGTCACCACCGCGCCGTCGCGGCGGGCGCGCATCGCCGGGACCACGGCGCGGGTCACCCGGTGGACGCCGACCACGTTGGTCTCGAGCTGGGCGCGCAGCTCGTCGGGCGAGATCTCCTCGAGCGGGCCCGAGACGTAGTAGCCGGCGTTGTTGACCAGCACGTCGAGCCGGCCGCCGGTCTCGGCGAGGACCGCCGCCACCGCCGCGGCCACCGAGTCGTCGCGGGTGACGTCGAGCGCGGGGGTGGAGAGGCGCCATCCCTTGCGGGCGGCCAGCGCCCGCAGCGCCTCGCCCGCCTCGGGGCGCCGCATGCTGGCGAACACCGTCCACCCGCGGGCGGCGAACCGCTCGGCGACGGCGCGACCGAACCCCGACGAGCTGCCGGTGACCAGGACCGCCCGCGCCTCGGTGCGGCCGTCCCCCTCCCCTGGCCCGGCGCCGGCCACCTCAGCTCCGCAGCAGCAGGGCCGAGAGGGCGGTCGAGAGCCCGCCCCAGGCGGCGCTCCCCAGCACCCACCAGACCGGCGACCGGCGCGCGAGGCGCGCCAGCCCCCGCAGCCCGAAGGCGACGTTCGCGGTCGAGAGCACCAGCAGCGCCGCCATCCAGGCCAGGTTCCCCTGCTGGTGGCGATCGGGCGCCCAGGCGTAGGCCAGCGCGCCGATCAGGAACACCGACCCCAGCAGCACCTGCACGATGGCCTGCCGGCGCGCCCGGCCCCGCAGCCGCGCCGCCCGCACCTGCCGCAGCGTCGAGCGATCCTCGAGGGGCATCGCCCTAGTATGGCATCGTGTAGCCCGTCTGGAGGACGTGGGCGTTGCCGAAGCTGGTGCTCTGGTAATAGTAGCCGTACGAGAGCTCGAACGTCCCGCTGGCGAACCAGCGGAAGAACGGCACCTCGCGCAATGAATCGGCCTCCCAGATCAGCTTGATCTCGGGGTACTCGCTGTGCATCGGGCCGAGCTTGGGGTCGCTGCTCTCCGGGGTCCCGGCGATGCTGAACAGGTTGGCCGGCGGGTAGCAGCCCGGGTTGGCCAGCGTGTCGCACCAGAAGGCGGCGGCGTTCTGGAGGTACTGCCGGTAGGTGAGCCGCACCTGCAGGGCGCGCGTGAGCTGCTGGTAGACGCGCCCCTCGATGGTGTGCGAGCGCATCGCCCAGGTGTCGTAGCCCGACGGCGAGCTGCCGGGATAGGTGTCCCAGTAGAACCGGTAGTGCAGCTGGAGCCCGGTCCCCGTGGCGGGGAAGTAGTAGGCGAGGCGCGCCGCCGCCGCGTTCCGCAGGCGCTTCTCGGGCGGGTTCTCGAACCCCATCGGCGACATGGGGACCGTCCGGTAGAGGTTCCCCTGGAAGCCGTCGAGGTAGGCGGTCTCCAGGTCGACCTGCCCGATGAACACCGGCGAGATCACCTGGGTGTACGACAGGCCGGCGAAGTAGATATCGAGCGGGCAATCGACGGCCGTGCCGCTCGCGCAGAAGGGGGTGCGGCCGCGCGCCGTCGCCGAGTCGATCGAGAGCCCCAGCGACAGCGCCAGCGTGGCGGTGTCGCCCCAGAAGGCCTGGGCGGCCGAGCCGTGGAGGGTGTGCGCCCAGTAGTCGGACTCGGCGCTGTACTGATAACCGAGCGTGGCGCGGGTGCGGTTGTTCCAGGTCTTGCCGACGCCCAGGCCGACCTCGTTGCGGAGCTCGGTGAAGATCTGGTCCTTGCCGGCGCCGGCCGCCACCGACGCGGAGGTGATGGCGTCGAGCAGGTAGTGCGTGTTGACGTCGAACCCGTGCGGCAGGTCCTTGTTGATCTCCACCACCGGCTGGATGACGCGCGTCGAGGCCTCGCGGTAGTAGGCCCCGCGGATGGTGACGTCGTCCTCGCCGCGCGCGCCGGCGACCGGGAGCAGCGCCGCGGCCAGGGCCAGCAGGCCGGTGAGCGCCCGCCGCTTCAATTGCAGCCGCAGCCGCCGCCGGGCTGCCCGAAGCCGAGGTCGGACCCCTCGCGCGCGCCCCACCAGTGCTGCCGGAAGTGGTCCTCCAGCGGATCGGCGTCGAAGCGGAGCGCGCGCTTGGCCAGGTACTCGCGCTGCCAGGGCTGGACCGGCGGCGGCGGCGGGTGGGCGCAGCCGGCCGCCGCGCCCGCGAGCGCCGTCGCGGCCAGCAGCAGCAAGCGAAGGCGGACGAACGAAGCCATGCCCGAGCTTCTATCACGGGCCCGGCCGCTCCCGCATGCCCGCGCGCACGCAAAGTCGCCCCCCGCCCCGCGCTACAATGCCGCCCGTGACCAACGACCCGACCTACCTGGTGCTCGACATCGAGACCATCCCAGACCGCGAGCTGTGGGATCCGCCCCAGCCCGCCGGCCCGCCGGGCGCCGCCGAGCGGCCGTTCCCGCCGCTCTACGCCTGCCGGCCGGTGGTGCTGGGCGTGATGTGGCTCGACGCCACGCTGGCGGTCAAGCGGATCGGCACCATCGGCGAGTCGAAGGACGAGGCCGGGATGATGGCCGACTTCGCCGACTTCATGACCAAGTGGCGCCCGCAGGTGGTCACCTGGAATGGGCGCGGGTTCGACCTGCCGGTGCTGGCGCTGCGCGGGCTGCGGTTCGGGCTCGACTTCCGCTGGTACTACCGCGGCGAGGGGTACCGTTACCGCTTCAGCGAGGAGGGGCACCTCGATCTGTGCGACGTCATCTCCGACCACGGCGCGGCGAAGATGACCTCGCTCGACGGCGCCGCGCGGATCATCGGGCTGCCGGGCAAGGACGGCGTCGACGGCAGCCAGGTGGAGACGCTGTTCCACGCCGGGCAGATCGAGGCGCTGCGCCGCTACTGCCTGTCCGACGTGGCGCAGACGGCCTTCCTGTTCCTGCGCTACCGCCTGGTGGCCGGGGACCTCGAGCGCGACGGCTACCGGCACGCGGCGGCCGGCCTGCTGGCGGCGCTGGAGTCGGACGGGCGGTTCGGCAAGCTGCTCGACGGCGTCGATCGGAAGCGGTTGCTGCTCGGTGACTGACGCCGGAGGCCGGCCGGCGCTGGCGCCGCTGCCGCGCGCGTTCTACGCGCGCCCGACCGTCGAGGTGGCGCACGCGCTGCTCGGCAAGCTGCTGGTCCGGCGGCCGGCGCGCCCGGGCGGCGCCACCCGCGTCGCCCGCCTGGTGGAGGTCGAGGCCTACCTCGGCCTGCGCGACGCCGCCTCGCACGCGCGCCGGGGGCCGACGCCGCGGGCGGCGATCATGTTCGGCCCGCCCGGCTTCCTCTACGTCTACCTCATCTACGGCATGCACCACTGCATGAACGTGGTCGCCGAGACCGACGGCGTGGCGGGTGCGGTGCTGCTGCGGGCGGCGGCGCCGGTGGCGGGCGTCCCCGATCTGAAGCGCCCGCTGACCGGGCCGGGGAAGCTCTGCGCCGGGCTCGACATCACCCGGCGCGACAACGGGCTCGATCTGACCGCCGGCGGCGAATTCTACCTGGCCGACGACGGCAGCCCGCCGCCCCGGCTGGCCGCCTCCAAGCGGATCGGCGTCGAGTACGCGGGCGCCTGGGCGGCCCGCAAGCTGCGCTTCTACGTCCCCGGCGACCCCTACGTCTGCAAGGTCTGAGGCGCCTGCCGCTTGCGCACCTCGCGCTCGATGGCGGAGAACATGCTGGGGATGGAGGCGGCCACCAGCCCGTCGGTCACCTTGCGGAGCACGAACGCCGGCACCGGCGCCTTGACGTCGAGCGAGACGCGGTACTCCATCGCCGTCCCCTCCCCTTCGGCCGCGAAGCGCCAGCCGCCGACGGAGTTGGTGACGATCTCCCCCTCCACGAAGGTCCAGTCGACGGTGAGCGCCATCGGATCGCAGGCCAGGTCGAGGACGTAGCGGACCGGCAGCACCACCTGGCCGCGGAACTCGACCCGGGTCACGATCTTGCCGTCCGCGCCCGGCGCGCCCGCGCTCAGCACCTTGGTCCCCTTGATCTCGGGGAACAGGCTCGGGTAGGCGGCGAAGTCGGTCACCACGCCGTAGACCTCCGCCGGGCGCGCGCGCGTCAGGAGGTACCGTCGGTGAACCGGCTCGCGTCCGCTCATCTCGCGGCGATTTCACCACGCCGCGGCCACAAATTCCATCGGCCTCCCGTCCGGGTGATAAGCTGCGCGCCCACATGCGGGCCGTGCTGGCATCGGCGTTCGTCCTCTCCGCGCTGGCGCTCGCCGCCTGCCAGAAGGACCAGACCTGCCCGCGCGGGTGCCCGACGTTCTGGCTCGATCTCTCGCTCCCGGTCACCTCCGCCTCGGGGAAGGCGGTGGACGGCGTCACCGCGATCCTCACCGGCCCGGTGACGAAGACGCTCTCCTGCCAGCCGGACGGCACGCAGATGGAGACGGTGTGCACCTGGCCCGCCCCCGTCACGCCCGGCAGCTACACGCTCCAGGTCTCGGCGCCCGGATACCCGACCGAGACCTCGCCGGCGACGATCGCGCTCACCCGGCCGACCTGCAACTGCCCGGCGATCTCCATCCAGCCGAGCAGCGTGACGCTCGGGTCCGACGCGGGGACGGACGCCGCCACCCTCGACGCGACGGCGTCGGACGCCGCCGGCGACGCGCGCGGGCCGGACGCCAGATAGTCCCCCCAACCATTGACGGCGGGCGACCGCGCCGCTTAACGTGACGCGCCCATGCCGCTTCGCCCCTTCGCGCCGCCGGGGACGCGCACCAACTTCGTCGGCGATCGCCCCTTCCGCCTCGATCACGCCCGGCTCGACTGGGAGGTCGACCTGCCGGCCCGGCGCCTCGCCGGCACCGCCACCCTGACGCTGGCCGCGCGCCGCGCGGGGCTGGCCGCCGTCAGCTTCGACGCCGTGGAGCTCGACGTCGAGGGGGTGACCGTCGGCGGGCGCGCCGCCGGCTTCGACAACGACGGGCAGACGCTGCGGGTGACGCTCCCCGAGCCGGCCGCGGAGGAGGTCCCCATCGAGGTCGCGGTCCGCTACCAGTGCCGCCCGCGCCGCGGCCTCTACTTCGTCGGCCCCGACGCCGCCCACCCCGACCGGCCGGCGCTCTGCTGGACCCAGGGGCAGGACGACGACGCGCGCTGCTTCTGGCCCTGCCTCGACCAGCCGATCGACAAGTTCACCACCGAGGTGATCTGCACGGCGCCGGCCGGCCTGTTCGTGCTCTCCAACGGCGACCTGCGCGAGCGGACCGACCTGCCGGGCGGGCGCGCCACCCGCTGGCACTACGCGCTGGCGCTGCCGCAGCCGGCCTACCTGCTGACGCTGGTGGTGGGGCCGTTCGCCGAGCTCCGCGACCGCGCCCCCCGCACCGGCGTCGACGTCTACGCCTACTGCGCGCCCGGCCGCGAGGCCGACGCGCGCCGCAGCGTGGCCCGCACGGGGGCCATGATCGATCACTTCTCCGAGAAGATCGGGGTCCCCTACCCGCACGCCCGCTACAGCCAGATCTTCGTGCCGGAGTTCATCTTCGGCGGGATGGAGAACACCAGCGCCACCACCCTGACCGACCTGACGTTGCTCGACGAGCGGGCGGCGCTGGACCACGACGTCGACGGCCTGGTCTCGCACGAGCTGGCGCACCAGTGGTGGGGCGATCTGCTCACCTGCCGCGAGTGGTCCGAGGCCTGGCTGAACGAAGGGTTCGCCACCTACTTCGAGTACGTCTGGCGCGAGCACGCCAAGGGGCGCGACGAGGCCGACCACGAGCTGCTCGCCGACACCGACGGCTACCTGGCCGAGGCGGGGCGCTATCAGCGGCCGGTGGTCTGCCGGCAGTACGACGAGCCGATCCACATCTTCGACGCGCACCTCTACGAGAAGGGGGGCCGGGTGCTGCACATGCTGCGGCACGCGCTGGGCGACGGGGCGTTCTGGCGGGCGCTCGGCCACTACGCGCGCAAGCACGCCCGCGGGTCGGTGGAGACGCGGGATCTGGCGCGCGCGATCGAGGAGGTCACCGGGCGCGGCGTCGAGCAGGCGCTCGATCGCTGGATCGCGCGCCCGGGCCACCCGGAGCTCGAGGGGCGCTGGAGCTGGGACGAGGGGCGCAAGGTGGGGACGCTGGCGCTGGCCCAGAAGCAGGCGGTGACGCCCGAGACGCCGCTGTTCGAGCTGTCGGCCACGGTCCGGTTCGAGATCGACGGCCGCACGCGCGACGAGCGAATAACCGTCCGCGAGGCCGCGCACAGCTTCGAGATCCCGCTGCCGGCGCGGCCGACGCAGGTGATCTTCGACCCGGGCGACGTCCTGCTGAAGACGATCAAGCTCGAGAAGAACGGGGCGCTCTGGCGGCGCCAGCTCGCCGCCGCCACGCTGGGGATCGACCGCGTCCTGGCGGCGCGCGCGCTCGCCGAGCAGCCCGACCCGCCCAACATCGAGGCGCTGGCCGCCGCGCTGGCGGACGATCCGTTCTGGGGCGTGCGGGGCGCGGCGGCGCGCGCGCTCGGCAAGACGCGGCGCGAGGCGGCGCGCGACGCGCTCGTC
>DASZVW010000186.1:0-5937 GCA_035546895.1 Polyangia bacterium | reverse complement strand
CGGCTCCCCTCCCGGTCGCTGGGGATCTTCAACGTCGCCCGACGGGCGGCCAAGGTCGCCGCCTCCGTACGGCTCGACACGCCGGCGCGCTACCTGGCCTGGTTCGATCTCTTCAACCCCGAGGAACGCCAGGCGCTGGTGGGCGACGGGCCGGACGCCGCCGCCGCGCGGTATGAATCGCTGTTCGATGCCGCGCGCGACCTGAAGCTCGATCCGGTGCAACGGCTGCAGTACGTCGACTGTCAGACGATGCTGCTCGACAACCTCCTCATGAAGGCGGACAAGCTCTCGATGGCGCACAGCCTCGAGGTGCGCGTGCCGTTCCTGACCCGTGAGCTGGTGGAGTTCGGGTTGGGACTGCCGGCGCAGCAGAAGATCGGGTCGATGCGCGACAAGCGGCTCATGCGCCGGCTGTTGCAGCCGCGGCTCGGGTTACGGCTCGCGAACCGGCCGAAGCGGGGGTTCGAGATCCCGGTCGATCGCTGGTTCCGCGAGCCGGCCAGCGATGCGCTGCGCGCCCGCCTGTCGCACGGGCCGCTGGTCACGGAGCTCGGGTTCGACGCCCGCGCGATCGACGGTCTCATCGAGCGCCATCTCGGCGGTGAGGACGTCGGCCGCAAGCTGTTCGCGCTCACCGCGCTGGAGCGCTGGGGGCGGCGCTTCGTCTGATCGAAGCGGTGCGGTCAGCGCGCGCCCGTGAGGGCGCGGTAGCGGGCCCAGACCCTATCGGCCGTGGCGGCGGCGTCGAACTTGCGCGCGACCGCGGCGGCTTCGGCGCCGAGCTCCGCGGCTCGCCGGCGATCGTCGAGGAGCCGCAGGAGCTGCCGGGCGAAGGCGTCGGGGTCCTCCGGCGGCGCGGTCAGACCGGCGCGGCCCCCGTCGACCAGCTCCGGCAGCGCCCCTTCGTCGGTGACCACGACGGGGCGCGCGGCGGCCATCGCCTCGGCCACCACCCGCCCGAACCCCTCGTGGCGCGAGGTCAGCACGAACAGGTCGAGCGCGCGCATCACGTCGGGGATGTCGCGGCGCGCCCCGGCGAAAGTGAGACGTTCGCCGAGCCCCAGCTCGTGGACCAGGCCCGAGAGCTCGCTCTGGTAGCGGCGCTCGATCTCGGCCTCGGCGGCGCCGATCACCACGAAGCGGACCTCGGGGCGCGCGCCCGCGACGACGGCGGCCGCGCGCACGAACGTCCGCAGATCCTTGCGCGGGTGGATCCGTCCGACCGTCCCGACCAGCGCTTGTCCCGGCGCGGCCCCCAGCGCGCGCCGCACGGCTTCCGAGGCGGGCGCGGCGCCGAAGGCCTTCAGATCGACGGGGTTGTAGAGAACCTCGACCTTGTCTCGATGGCCGCGTCGGCGGAAGACCTCGGCGGTCGCGCCCGAGATGCAGTACACGGCGTCGGACTCTCGGGTCCAGGCCGCCACCAGCGCGTCGAACACCAGCTTGGGACGATCGAGGGTGTTGCCCCGATAGTGCAGCACGTGGGGCAGCCGCAGCAGCGCCGCCGCGAGCCCCCCCTCCAGCACGACCTCCATGTTCGTGTGAATCAGGTCGGCCCGAACGGCCCGCGCGATCGACACCAGGGACGCCGTCGCGCGCGCCAGCCGGACCGGATAGAGGGCGGTCTCGATCGTCGGATCCCGCCGGAGGACCGCGAGCGGGGCGAAGTGGACGCGGGCCCCCAGCGCCTCGTAGCGCGGGACCTGGGGCCCCGGCGCCGGCAGCACGACGTGCGGTTCGACGCCGCGCGGGACGAGGCCGCCCAGCAGCGTCCGCAGGCTCTCGTCGGGCCCGCTCACCTCCTGCGAGAACGGGTTGAGGTAGAGGACGCGCACGTCAATCCTCGAGCGCGCGCGCCAGCGAGCGGCCGAAGTCCTCCCAGGTCCAACGCTCCGCCCGCGCCCGCGCGGCGCGGCCCATCGCGGCCAGCCGGTCGCGGTCTTCCGCCGCCCCGCGCAGCCGTTCGACGAGGGCGTCCACGTCGCGCGGCGGGGCGATCCAGCCGTCCACGCCGTCGGTGATGCACTCCGGACCGCCGCCGCAGGGGGTGGTGAGCACGGGCGTTCCGCTGCACATCGCCTCCTGGATGACCAACCCGAACCCGTCCCCCAAGGTCGGGAAGACCAGCAGATCGGCGGCGGCGTAGTGCGCGCCGAGCTCGCTCTTCGGGACGTGCGGCCAATGTCGGAACGTTCCGGCGTAGCGATCGAAGAACGACTTGTTCAACCGGAGCGGCCCCACCAGATGGAGCTCGGCGTCGGGGATGGCGGCGCGCTTCCAGGCCTCCAGCAGGTAAGGGGTCCCCTTGCGGAGATCGTGGGTGCCGACCGAGAGCGCCCTGAAGCGCCCGTCCGGGGGACGCGGGCGCGCCGCGAAGGTCTCGATCGGGAACCCGTAGGGCGTGACCACGATCGGCGTATCGACGTTCAGCCGCTCGAGCGAGCGCCGGGTGAACGCGGAGGCCACCGAGATCTTCGTGGCCAGCGCCAGCTCGGCGTCTTTGCGCCGCTGCTTCCAGGCGGGCTCGCGGCGTGGCGGGCCGAGGGCCGCGCTGGGCCAGCGGCGTTGCTCGGCCACGATCGTCTCCTCGATGGTCAGATAGTGCGGCAGCGGCAGATCCCAGACGCGCTCCAGGCCGGTGCGCGCGGCGCGGCGAAAGGTCCACAGAGCCGCGTCCTCGTACGCGTAGGCCATCGTCGTCCCGTCCGGCCACCGGTCCCAGGCGACTGCCCGATCGTGCGCCAGGAAGAGCGCGTCGTACGGGGTGAGCGGCAGCGGCGTCCGAGCGGCCAGCCGGCCGCCGAGGCGCGCACCGAACTCGACCGCCGGATGGCTGTGCAGGCGGTCGGGCGGGATCTCCCGGAGCAAGCGGTTGCGAAGCACCGGCCACCAGGCCGAGATCCGGTCGGCGATTCGGCCCGCCGGACTGGTCCGTTCGAATGCCACGCCGGTGTAGAAACCGGCGAGCGTGCCGTCAGCGGCCAGACGCCCGGCCAATCCGGCCGATACGGCCGCCACGTGGGGGTGGCTGACGAGGATCAATTCCGACCGAAAACGCTGCGCATGGCGAGCAGCCGACCGGAGAGGGCCGGTCTGGCGAAGTCGATTTCGAACCCCAGCTTGCGGGCGACGGGCGCGGCCAGCATCGGAAACAGGCCGGGCGCCCGCCGATCTCCGATCCCCAGCTGGTAGACGAGGGAGAGCAGCCTGCGAGCCGGCGGCAGCCGCCTGAGCGTGACGCGGCTGCAATTGTAGCAATACCACTTGATGCTTTCGGCGTTGGAGACGCGCATTCCGACCGTTTCGCGCGGCGCGGAGTAGTGGCGGATGGCCATCGCCGGATCGAACACGATCTTCCACCCCATCCGGCGGACCTGCAGCCCAATGTCGACCTCGTATCCCTGGGCCGCGTTCCTGTTGAGCTCCATGTCGAACTCGAGGCGCTGCGCGACCTCGCGCCGGAAGCTCATGTTTCCACCCATCAAGAAGTCGACCTCGACGGGATGGTCGAACGTCGTCCGGCAATACATCTGGCCGATGAATTGTCCGAGCGGGCTCACGTAACCAACCCGGCCGACCAGCGGCACCTCGACCGGCGCGCCGTCCGCGGAGACGTTGATGCAGCGACCTCCGACCGCACCGACGCTCGGATCCGAGTAGTGCTGGGCGAGCCGGGCTGTCCATCCCGGTTCCGCCTGGGCGTCGTCGTCCATGACCGCCACGAGATCTCCGGTCGCTCTGGCCACGCCGGCTTTTACCGGGGGGATGAACCCCGGTTCGCTGACCAGCTCGCGATGAAGCGCGAACGGCAGCGGCTCTGCCTGGAGCGCGCTGATCGCTTGATGCGTCGGGTGGTCGGTGTCGCGGGCGACCGCCCACACTTCATCGGGCAGCGGCGCCTGGTCGACCAGCGAACGGACGGCTCGGCGAATCCACTCCGGACGTTGGTACGTCGGAATCACCACGCTGAGCGTCCGCGGGTGGGGCATGCCGGCGACGGGCAATATACGCTATAGAAGTGAATCTCGCGATGATAAGGGGCGAAGCCGAGAGCTCTCCGTGCGACTTCCTTTTCGTTCAATCGACGACGGAAATCGGGGGCGCCGAGACGGTGCTCCTCAACCTCCTCGGGGCGAGCGCCGAGCTCCGGCGCCGCAGCATGGTGGTGACACTGGGGTTCG
Source organism: Polyangia bacterium (assembly GCA_035546895.1). Classification (GTDB taxonomy): domain Bacteria; phylum Myxococcota_A; class Polyangia; order Fen-1088; family Fen-1088; genus JADGRB01. The sequence continues at coordinate 1,756 of DASZVW010000186.1, read as the reverse complement.
GTGAGGGGAACTTGCCCGAGCGTCTGCGCGCGCTCGGCGTCAAGGTGGTCGAGCTCAAGTTGGGACGCCTCCGCCATCCGTGGAAGGTGCTGCCGACGTTTCTGCGGCTCGTCTCCCTCGCTCGCGCCAGCGGCGCGCGGGTGGTGCTGGGAAATGGAGGCCACCCGCAGGTCATCGCCGGCCTGCTCTCGCGCCTGGTCGGCGCGCGGGCGGTCTTCTTTGCGCACATGGTCTATCCGGCTCCGCTGCGAAAGAACGATCCGCGCGATCTCATTGCGCTGGCAGGTCCGCTCGACATGACCCTCGGGGTCTCGAAAGCCGCCCAGAGCGCCATGAAGAAGCTGCGCCCGTCCGTGCGGAATGAGCTCCTCTACAACGGGACGCCGCTCAAGGAGGTCGGGCCGGCGGAGGCTGCGGCGGCGCGCGCCGAGCTGGGCGTTCACGACGGCGAGCTCCTGGTCGGGGTGTTCGGACGGCTCCAGCGCTGGAAGGGGCAAGACGTGTTCGTCGAGGCTGCCGGCAAGCTGGCACGGCTCAGGCCGGGCGTTCGTTTTGCGGTCGTCGGCGGCTCCGTATTCGGGCTGGAGCCCGAGTTCTTCGAAGGGCTCAAGCGCCGGGTCGTCGAGCTGGGGATCGCCGATCGGGTGGTCTTCACGGGATTTCGCACCGACGTTCCGCGGCTGATGGCGGCCTGCGACATCGTCTGTCACACCTCGCGTGTTCCAGAGCCTTTCGGGCTGGTGATCGTCGAGGCGATGGCGCTCCGTCGTCCTGTGGTGGCTACTCGAGGGGGCGGTCCGACGGAGATCATCCCCTCGGGCGACTATGGGACGCTGGTCCCGCCCGACGACTCCGAGGCGCTCGCCGGTGCGATCCTGGCCTTCGCCGACGATCCCGCGCGTCGGCAGGCGGTGGGGGCCAAGGCCCGGGAGCGCGTGGAGGCCGAGTTCAACGTCGACGTCGCGGCGGCGCGGTTAATCGCGCACCTCGACAGCCTTCTCGCTTGAGCGCGTCCCGGCGAGGTTCAACCGTTCGCGCGCCGAGCGGCGCCGGACCCGCTGTTCGAACAGCTCGCCGACCCCGCGACGCGACTGCACCACCAGGTACCGGAGCCCCTCGCCGAAGGTGTCGAAGTGGAGGAACTTGCGAAGCAGCTGCTCGCGCCGAGGCAGCCGTCCAAGCGGCCCGTAGCCGGCGATCACCCGGCGCGCGAGGGGCGAGGGCGGGGACATCGGCCCGGCGAATGACGGCGGGACGAAGGCGGCCGCTAACGCGAGGGCCGTGGCCAGCGGGCGGCGAAGGTGCCAGGCGCGCGCGATTTCACGGGCGCGGGCGGCCTCGGCGGCGCTCGGAAGGAGGCGCATCAGATCGATGAGATAGATCGCCGGAACGTCGAAATGGTCGATGGCCATGTGCAGCGCCTGGAAGATCGCGGCGTGCGGGCGGGCGAGCACGCGCGTCTCACTGGCCCCGAGCTGGTGCGGCTCGGCTTCCCTCCAGATCGCCCGGTAGTCAATCCGGCAGCGCACCAGGGGCGCGAGCGCCAGGTGCAGATCGATCTCCGCGTCGGTCCGGGTCCAGGCGACCTCGTGATAGTCGGCGTTGTCGAAACCAGGCGCGGCTGCGCGCGGCTCGAAGCCGAGGCGATCGAGCACTGCGAAGGCCGCCCTCCGGTGCTCGGCGGGAACCAACAGGTCGACGTCGGCGGTCGGTCGCGCCCCGGGGGCGTGATAGAGGCGCGTCTCATAGTCGAGAC
>DASZVW010000185.1:0-3913 GCA_035546895.1 Polyangia bacterium | reverse complement strand
CTCTACAAGCTGCCGACCGAACCGGAAGCGCTGCGCCTGGCGATCGAACACCGGCCCGCGGGCACCCGGCCCGCGGCGGCGAGCTCACGCGCCGGCACGACCACCGTGGAGCGACTGCTGGAAATCCTCGCCGAACCGCAGGCGAGCCCGGCGCTCCAGGCGGCCGCCCTCGGCGCACTGGCCGAAATCCCGGGAATCGGGCACAAGAGTGATGCCACCGACGCCGCCGGGCGCCACGGCGAAGCGCTGACCTGGGACAACGAACGAGGCTTCGGCCGTGAGGTCATCTTCGACCCGCGGACATCCCGCGTCCTCGCCGAGGCGGAAATGATCTTCGGCCCGCCCTCCACGACCGAGTACGGCGCCCCGGCCGGAACCGCCTTCCGCGAAACCGCCTACCTCCAGTCGGGCATCGTCGACTCCACACACGAAACGGCCGACGGCGCGGCCGGCGGCTGATCTCGCCGGCGCACCATCTACGCCCCCGGCAATACACAAGACGAACCGGATCGCTCACCTCGAACGCGAGCGAATATCGCCGGCAGATTGAGGGCGAAACCCGGACCTCGTGGGCGAGACCCTCGATCTGGACGAGCGATCAGGTCTCCTCCTTGATCCGAGCTTCGAGCCACGCCTGAAATTCATCGATCGGGACCCAGAGGAAGGGCTTTTCGGTTCCACGGGCTGCGCGCCCCTCCAAGAACTCCCGAGCCATCGCTGGAACCACGACGACGACCTCGAGGTCCGACCCTCCGAATCTGCTCTGCACCTCCATTTCCCGCTTGACGAGATTCATCCTTTCGGAGACCGGCTTGGCCTCGATCCCTATCTGAACTGGCTCGATCAGGAAAAAATCGACCTGTCTCGTCCGACCTCCTGGGAATTGAAATGAGTACTGACGGGCGAAAACTAGCTGCCCAATCCGCTCCAAGATCTCACCGACTTGATCCTCAAATGCCCGTCCAATCCTTCTTCTAGCCGCCGATAGCGCGGGCAAGAGACGAGCGCCAACAGCAATCAGACGGATCGCCTCGTCTTGATCGACGCGATCACCGTGAACGTAGGAGTTCTTGAGTTCGAGGAGGTCAAGCACGATGCGCGCCTCCGATGCCGAGATCACGCGATATCTCGCAAGTAGATCAACCTTGTGCGAAAAATTCGCGTGTGTTGACCGCATGTCCCGTATTGGCTCGTAGAGCCTGTCGATGAGCCGTTCTACTTCGGTGAAGGCCAGCACGGCAGCCGTCGGGCTGGCCTCGGCCAAAGAGCGCCACTCATGAACCAGCCCGGACGGGCTCAGTGCCTCCGGCTCACCGCCTCCTCCACCATCGTTTTCTGGTTCCGGCCCTTGGCCCGAATCCGGCGACAAGTCGTCAAGGCCACTTTCGATGCGCTGGAGGGCGAGCCTTCTGAACTTGATCTGGAACGCACCGACACGAGCGGACTCCAGCTCGCCGGCCAAGGCCAGGACGACCAAGAGTCCGAGGATTCCCATCGTGTAGCCGTCGGTGACGAACGAGGCGCAAAAACCGTGTAGAAAGAGCACGGCGAGCAAGACGGCGCCGATGAGAGAGCGCCAACCGAACCTTTAGTCCGTCCCCCTCATTGCGCGAACCCTAGTCCGTCGATAAGCCTCCAGACGCACACAAGACGAACCGCGCGGCGCGGCTCGACGGCGAGCCCGTCGTACCGGAACGGCCGCGGGTCAGGCGTCGATGACGACCGAGCCGACGCGCCCGATTCGTTCGAAATGACGGTCGCAGGTCAGTACGGTGGTTCCGTTGCGAGCCGCAGTGGCGGCGATCCAGATGTCGTTGGTGGGTACCGGCGTTCCCGCCTTACGCAGCTCGGCGACGATCTCCGCGTAACGTCTGCTCGTCTCGGAGTCGACCGGGAGCACCTCGACGACGGGGTTGTCGAGAAAGGCGTCCAGCTCGGTTTCGTTGCGCCGTCGCCTGCCGCCGAGCAGGAAACCGGTCCGCAGCTCGCCGAGCGCAACCGTCGGCACACCGACCATCTCGGCCCGGTCCAGGAGCGCGGCCACCTCTTCGTTCCCCCGCAGAAAGTTGCTGTAGGCAGACGTGTCGAGGCAGTAGACGCTCAACTCCAGAGCTCCTCGTCGACCGCCTCGAACTGCGCGGTCACACGCTCGAAGTCACGGAATTCGTCCTCGCTCCAACCCCCGGCAAGGCGGCCCAGCCCATTGGAGCGCATGCCCGGCGCGCCCAGCCCCTGTCCCAGGAGGTCGATAACCGTCTGGTTCAACGACTTGCCCCGACGTCGCTTCTCGCGCTCCAGCGCATCTGAGAGGGCCGGTGGAAGATTTCTGATCGTCAATGCTTTGATCGTCATCATCTCCTTTGCCTTCAAATTCAGCATCCATTGAATGCGTTAGCTTACTGCATCTAGCGTCGCGTATTTCGGGTTGAGTCCAGATGACCGGAAATGACGGGTGGCAGAGCGGCCGTCGGTTCCGCCCTGTTCCTCCACCGGGTTGCCGCGGTTCGACCACCGCAAGGTAGCCACGCGTCAGCGCCCCCGGCAGGATTCGAAGCTGCGACCGTGATCAGAAAGCGACCACGCTCGGCGCTCCAAAGCGTAAGCCCTGCAAATCCGCCTTTTTTGCGGTGGACACACCGATGGACGGCGGTGCTCGCCAGGAGCCTCGTTCTGTTCCTACCTGTGTTCCTACCCGGCGGCACTCTTGGAAGAGGGATAATCGCGCCCCGGCCCCGGTAGCTCAGTTGGATCAGAGCAGTCGCCTTCTAAGCGACAGGTCGAAGGTTCGAGTCCTTCCCGGGGTGTCTACTCGGTCGCGCCGGCCGAGCCGGTCCCGTCGCCTTCATCAAGTCTAGGGAGAGGTTTCGTAGTAGGCCTCCACGCGGCTCAGGGTCAGCGGTCCCCGTCTGCCCTTGCGGATCGGATCGACCAGGCTGCGGCGGACGTAGCGCCAGTACTCGGACGGCCCGACCTCTCCGTCGTGGTCGAGATCGAACGGCAGCACGGTCCTCCCGACCCGGCCACGCCTGGAACCGGGGGTCCCGTGGAGGTCGAGACGGACGTCGGCGGCATCGACCACGCCGTCGCCGTCGAGGTCGATCTGGCGGAAGTCGCGCATCGAGCCGGCGCGCAGCTCACGGTCCGAGAGGGTGCCACTGCCGTCGGTGTCCCAGGAGCGGAACTGTCGGGCGATCCAGGTCGGCCGGCTCGCTCGCCGGGCCAGAGACGATCCAGCAGCCGTGGCGGGCACCTGCCTTGACGACGGTTCCGGCAGACAGAGGACGTCGAACGGCGAACCGGAGATCAGATTTTCCGCGTTCCCCCACATCGTCCACTCGATTCCGTCGCTGTCGGCATTCAGATCGGCGCCGCTAAGTACCGCGTAGCCGTGGCTTTCGATGTCGGGTGCGCCGCTGCTCATGATGCATCCGTCCTGGAGCAGCGTGAAGGAGCCGCCCTTGCCGGGGTAGGCGATCTGTTCGTGGTAGGGCATCGTCTTACCGGTCCAGCCACAGAAGATGCCGCAGACGAAACGGACCTCCGTCCCGCCTTCGTAGTAGGTGCTGTTGTTGTACATCGCCATCGCCTCCGCCCGAGGCGCCGCCGTACAAACCAAGAGGAGTGCGCCGATCGCGCCCACCGCCGCCATCGCCAATCTGACCCTCACGAAGACTCCTTCCGCCCGTTCGATCGCCGCAGCTTAGTCAGGCGAGGACCCAGACGGCGCTCATAGGGCAACCTCCCCCTTGTCCTCCAGAGATTGAGAGGCCGAGCGAAGCGAGGCCGTCGAAGATCCCAGGGGAACGCAGAGAGAAGCCGACCGCCGTCGGGAGAGCGCCCTCGTCGCTTGCCTCGCAGAAGGCCCGCGTGAGACCAGCGCCTCCCGGCGGTCGGAGGCACCTGAAGCGGCCAC
>DASZVW010000184.1:0-4984 GCA_035546895.1 Polyangia bacterium | reverse complement strand
CGCGCCGGCGGCGTCGAGGAAGGCGACCCGCCCGCTGGCCAGGTCGACGCGCGCGTGGACCTTGGCGGTCGAGAGCGTGAGCGCGCCGGCCGCCTGCTGGAGATCGAAGGGCGCCCCCTCGCAGCGCTTCGGCTGCGCCATCAGGCTGGGGCGCACGAAGAACGCCTCGTTCCTGGCGTAGGCGACCCGCACCACGTCGGCGGCGCAGACCTCCAGCTTCAGGAGGCCGTCGCCGAGGCGGACCAGCACGCCGTCGGGCAGGCGCTGCACGCTCACCGGCGCCGAGGGACCCGCGGGTGCGGGGACCGGCCCTTGCGGGCTCGCGCACCCGACGGCGGCGGCAACGGCGACGACGACATTGATGAGACGTTTGGCTCGGACCACGACACCTCCTCGAAGGGGCGCGATATTTCCACGACCGCCCGGCGATCTCCAGCGCAAGTTCCATGTATCCCCCGCGCGCGCCGCGGCGAGGGTACACTGCCCCGCGAATGAGACGACCGGCCTCGTTTCCGCTGCTCGCCGCCGCCCTGGCGCTCTCGTCGCCGGGTTGCCTCCGACCCGGCGGATCGACGGTCGCCGCCGCCGCCCGCGTCCGCCCCGCGCCCAGCAAGCCGCTGGTCGCGCTCCAGCGCGACTTCGTCGACCTGCGCTTCGGGATGTTCCTGCACTTCGGGATCCTGACCTACACCGGGTCGTGGGCGAAGCCGGACCTGGACATCAAGCAGTTCAACCCGGTGGGCCTCGATCCCGGGCAGTGGGCCGACGCCGCCGTCGCCGCGCACATGAAGTACGCCGTCCTCACCACGCACCACCACGACGGCTTCGCGCTCTGGCCCAGCCAGGCGAGCGACTTCAACGTCGGCCACATCCCCTGGCGCGGCGGCAAGGGGGACGTGGTGCGCGAGTACGTCGACGCCTTCCGCCAGCGGGGCCTCCTGCCCGGGCTCTACTACTCGATCTGGGACACCACCGAGCGGGTGGCGGCCGGCGAGCTGACCCCCGCCAAGCTGAAGTACGTGAAGACGCAGCTCACCGAGCTGCTGACCAACTACGGGCCGATCCCGATCCTGGTCATCGACGGCTGGTCCTGGCAGATGGGGCACAACGCCGTCGCCTACCAGGAGATCCGCGACCTGGTGAAGTCGCTGCAGCCCGACTGCCTGCTGACCGACCACACGCACCTGGCCGACCCCTGGGACGTCGACGTGGTCAACTTCGAGGAGCCGCGCGGCGGCTCTGCGCCCGACGGCAACACCTACCCGGCGCAGCAGGAGCAGAAGGTCAACGCCGACGGCGGCAACGACTGGTTCTGGGCGCCCGACGTCGGCAAGCTGATGACCGTCGACGACATCGTCCACAAGCACCTCGGCGACCTGGAGCCGAAGTGGACGAACTTCCTGCTCAACTGCCCGCCCAACCGCGACGGCAAGCTCGACCCGGCGATCGTCAAGCTGCTGCACGACGTCGGCGCGGCCTGGTCGCCCAACGCCGCGCGCCCGCCGCTGCCGGCGCAGCCGCCCCAGAACGACCTCGCCTACACGCCTCGGTCGGCGACGGCCACCAGCGGCGACGCCGAGGCGGCCATCGACGGCAAGAACGACACCGACTTCATCAGCATGTGGCAGCCGACCGGCGCGCTGCCGCAGGCGATCACGCTCGATCTCGGGGTCGTCGAGCCCGACGTCGGCTGGCTGGGCGTCGTCCCCCGCTACCACCACGAGCGGAGCAGCCCCGACGGCAACGTCACCGCCTACCGGATCCTGACCAGCACCGACGGCGCCGCCTTCCGCGAGGCGGCCACCGGGAGCTGGCCCGCCGACGGCCGCATGAAGTCGACCGTCTTCGGCCCGGCGCCGGCACGCTACGTCCGCCTCGAGGTGCTCGCCGCCAACGGCAGCCCGGCGATCACCGAGCTCACCATCGGCGCCAAGACAGGACCCTGATGAAACGTCACCCGCTGTTCCTCTCCGTCGCTCTCCTCGTGGCCGCGCCCATCGTGACGGTGACGGCGCCCGCGCGCGCCGCCGAGCCGTCGCTGCCGCACCTGGTGCACAAGGACGGCCGCACGGCGCTGTTCGTCGACGGCGCGCCGTTCCTGATGCTGGGGGCGCAGGTGAACAACTCCAGCGCGTGGCCGGCGGTGCTGCCGCAGGTCTGGCCCGCCATCAAAGCCATCCACGCCAACACCGTGGAGATGCCGGTCTACTGGGAGCAGCTCGAGCCCCAGCCCGGCAAGTTCGACTTCTCGCTCGTCGACACGCTGCTCGCCGAGTCGCGCAAGAACGACGTCCGCCTGGTGCTGCTCTGGTTCGGGACCTGGAAGAACGGCGGCCCCGGCTACGTGCCGCTCTGGCTCAAGCAGGACCCGCAGCGGTTCGCGCTGATGATCGGCGAGAAGGGGCGGCCGGTCGGATCGATCTCGCCGTTCGCGACCGGGATGCTGGAGGCCGACGAGCGCGCCTTCGCGGCGCTGATGCGCCACCTCAAGCAGGCCGACGCGCGCCACACCGTCATCCTGGTGCAGGTGGAGAACGAGTCGGGGACCTGGGGCGCCGTGCGCGACCACTCGCCGGCGGCCGAGCAGGCCTTCGCCGCCCCGGTCCCGGCCCCGATCCTGGCCGCCATGAGCAAGAAGCCGGTCCCGGCCGGCGCCGGCTGGCGGGCGGCGTTCGGCAAGGAGGCCGACGAATACTTCCACGCCTGGGCGGTGGCCCGCTACGTCGGCGAGGTGGCCGCCGCCGGGAAGGCGGTCTACCCGCTGCCGCTGTACGCGAACGCCGCGCTCCGCGATCCGATCTCGCCCGGCCCGGTCGGGAGCTGGGAGAGCGGCGGCCCCACCGACGACGTGCTGCCGATCTGGAAGGCGGCGGCGCCGGCGCTCGACGTGCTGGCGCCCGACATCTACATGGACGACCACGACAAGATCGTGAAGGTCATGGACCTCTACCACCGGCCGGACAACCCGCTCTTCATCCCCGAGATCGGCAACGCGCCCGGGTACGCCCCCTACTTCTTCCTGGCGCTCGGCCACGGGGCGCTCGGCTTCTCGCCGTTCGGGATCGACTACACCAAGTACGTGAACTTCCCCCTCGGCGCCAAGACCATGGACGAGGAGGCGCTGGCGCCGTTCGCCATGAACTACGCGCTGGCCGGCCCCATGATGCGGCAGCTCGCCCAGCTCGCCTTCGACGGCAAGGTGCACGCCGTGGTCGAGAAGAAGGGGCGGCCGATCGAGAGCCTCGACCTCGGCGCCTGGAAGGTCGACGTCCGCTACGGCCTCCCCCAGTTCGGCTTCGGCGACCACCCGCCGGGGAACGCCGAGCCGGTCGGCCGCGCCTTCGTGGCCCAACTCGGCGACGACGAGTTCCTGGTGGCCGGGTTCCACTGCCGCCTCGACTTCCAGCCCGGCGCCGTGGCCGCGGCGAAGTCGCGCGACTACCTGCGCGTCGAGGAGGGGACCTACGAGAAGGGGAAGTTCAAGTTCCTCCGCCTCTGGAACGGCGACCAGACCGACTGGGGCCTGAACTTCACCTCCACGCCGCAGGTCCTGCGCGTGAAGCTGATGACCCGCTAACGGCCGCCGGTCTCGAACGGCGAGGCCGGCAGGCCCGCCTTGTTGAAGAGGTTGCCGTCGGGGACGTTGGCCCAGCCGTAGCGGACGGCCACCGGCTGCGTCACGGCGTCGCTGCTCACCACCACGGTCTTGCCGCGGATGTCGGCGCGCGCCGGGTGGAAGACGCCGTCGGCGCCGGCCACGGTGAACCCGCGGAGCGGGCCGCCCTTGGCGGAGAGGCCGCCGCCGAGGTGCGTGAAGGCCAGCGTCGCCTTGGCGCCCTTGACCTTCATCGACTCGAACACCGGTCCCGAATATTCGAGCTTCTCGCCGTAGGCGAGCGCGCGGGCCGCCAGGGCCAGGCGGGCGCCGACCGCCTGCTTGTGCGGCGGGTGGATGTCCTTGGCGTCGCCGACGTCGATGGTCACCGCCATGGCCGTCCTGGGCGTGTGCAGGAAGGTGGCCAGCTGGGCGTCGCGCAGCTCGGGCGTCATGTCGGCGAAGGGGGCGATCTGGACGAACAGGAACGGGAAGTCCTGTCCCCAGGCGCGCCGCCAGTCGGCGATCAGCGCCGGGAAGAGCGCGCGGTACTGCCGCTCGCGGTGCACGTTGGCCTCGCCCTGGTAGAAGACGACGCCGCGGATGGCGTAGGGGACCAGCGGCGCGATCATGGCGTTCCAGAGGATGGTCGGCGTCATGACGTCGCCGATCACGCCGGCGGGCGGCATCGGGCCGTCCGCCAGGTTCATGCCGATGCGGTACTGCCAGGGGCCGGTGAGCGCCAGCGGCGCCGCGGCGGCCGCGCCCAGCGACGCCGTCTGCAGGCCCGCCGCCGGCTTCGCCTTGAGCACGAGCCGCAGCTTCTCCGCGCCCCAGATGCCGCCGCCGCCCCCGGTGTCGAGCACCCGCACGGCGATCACGTTGCGGCCCGGCTTGAGCACGCCGGCCGGGATGGCGTACTTGCGGGGGACGTTGTAGCCGACGGTGAAGCCGACCTTCACGCCGTTGACGAAGGTGGTGTCGACGTCGTCGACCATCGCCAGGTCCAGCTCGGCGGCGGCGCCCGCCGCGCCGGCCGGCAGATCGAAGGTGCGGCGGAACCAGACCACACCGTTGAGATCGGGCTCGCCCGCGTCCTCCCACAGCGTCGGCAGCGCCATCGTCTTCCACCCGCCGGTGTCGAGCGCCCGGGCGCTCCAGAGGCGCCCGGCGGCGGAGCCCCCGTCGTGCGCCGCGAACCAGGTCTCGAGCTTGGCCTCGTAGGCGCGCCGCGCGGCGGCCGGATCGGCGAGCAAGGTCCGGATCTCGGCGCCCACGTCGGCGTAGTCGGGCAGCGTGGCCAGCCCCGCCGCGCTGGTCCAGGCCTCGGCCGGCGTGCCGCCCCACGAGCTGTGGACGATGCCGACGGGGACGTGCCGCGCGCGCTGC
>DASZVW010000183.1:0-4320 GCA_035546895.1 Polyangia bacterium | reverse complement strand
CGCGCGGGTCGCGGTTGTTCTCCACCGTCTCCTTGGACTCCTTGAGCGCCGCCTCCAGCTCGGTGCGATCCGCCTCGGCGATCTTGTCGCGGTTCTCGTCGAGGTGCTTCTGCACCTGGAACGTCAGCGACTCGAGCTTGTTGCGCGCCTCGATCGCCTCGCGGCGCTTCTTGTCCTCGGCCTCGTGCTCCTGCGCGTCCTTCACCATCCGCTGGATGTCGGCCTCCGACATCCCCGACGAGGCGGTGATGGTGATGTGCTGCGCCTTGCTGGTCGCCTTGTCCTTGGCCGACACGTTCACGATGCCGTTGGCGTCGATGTCGAACGTCACCTCGATCTGCGGCACCCCGCGCGGCGCCGACGGGATCCCGTCGAGGCCGAACTTGCCGAGCAGCCGGTTGTCGCCGGCCATCGGGCGCTCGCCCTGGAACACCTTCACCTCGACCGAGCTCTGGTTGTCGGCCGCGGTCGAGAAGGTCTCGCTCTTCTTGGTCGGGATGGTGGTGTTGCGCGGGATGAGCGTGGTCATGACGCCGCCCAGGGTCTCGATCCCCAGCGACAGCGGCGTGACGTCGAGGAGCAGCATGTCCTTCACGTCGCCCGACAGCACGCCCGCCTGCACCGCCGCCCCCAGCGCGACGACCTCGTCGGGGTTGACCCCCTTGTGCGGGTCCTTGCCGAAGAAGTCCTTGACCAGCTTCTGCACCATCGGGATGCGGGTCGACCCGCCGACCAGCACCACCTCCGCGATGTCGGCCGGCTTCTTGCCCGCGTCGGCCAGCGCCTTCTTGGTCGGCTCGATGGTCCGCTGGACGAGGTCGCCCATCATCTGTTCCAGCTTCGCGCGCGACAGCTTGATCTGCATGTGCTTCGGCCCGCTGGCGTCCGCGGTGAGGAACGGCAGGTTGATCTCCGTCTCGGCCACCGACGACAGCTCGATCTTCGCCTTCTCCGCCGCCTCGCGCAGGCGCTGGATCACCATCTTGTCCTTGGAGACGTCGATCCCCTGGTCCTTCTTGAACTCGGCGATCAGCCAGTCCATCACCACCTGGTCGATGTCGTCGCCGCCGAGGTGGGTGTCGCCGTTGGTGGAGACGACCTCCACGACCTTCTCGCCCACCTCGAGGATCGAGATGTCGAACGTCCCGCCGCCGAAGTCGTAGACGGCGATCAGGTGGTCCTTGCTCTTGTCGAGGCCGTAGGCCAGCGCCGCCGCGGTCGGCTCGTTGACGATGCGCTTGACGTCGAGACCGGCGATGCGCCCGGCATCCTTGGTCGCCTGGCGCTGGGAGTCGTTGAAGTAGGCGGGGACGGTGATGACCGCCTCGGTGACCTTCTCGCCCAGGTGGTCTTCGGCCGCCTTCTTGAGCTTCATGAGCACGCGCGCGGAGACCTCGGGCGGCGTCAGCTTCTTGCCGCGGATGTCGATGACCGCCTCGCCGCTGCCGCCGCGCACGACCTTGTAGGGCACCCGCTTGGTCTCGTCGCCGACCTCCTCGAACCGCCGGCCCATGAACCGCTTCACCGAGTAGACGGTGTTCTCGGGGTTGGTGATCGCCTGCCGCCGCGCGATCTGGCCGACCAGCACCTCGCCCTTGTCGTCCCAGGCCACCACCGACGGCGTCAGCCGCCCGCCCTCCTCGTTGGCGATGACCGTCGGGTCCTTGCCATCCATGATGGCGACGACGGAGTTGGTGGTGCCGAGGTCGATGCCGATGATTTTGCCCATGAGCTGATTTTCCTTTTCGCTTTGGCTTTTTTCGCTTTGGCTTCGCGGGGTTGCCCTACGTTTTCGCGGTAACCGTAAACACCCCAGATCTGACGTCAAGCGAAAGCCGCGGGCGGCCGGCGGAAATCGATCTATAACTGCACACCTGAACAGATGTTTCATCCCGTGGTTCAGACCTGGCTGGGGCGGAAGTTCGGCCAGCCGACCCCGGCGCAGGCCGAAGCCTGGCCGCTGATCGCCGCCGGGCGCGACGTGCTGGTCACCGCGCCGACCGGCTCGGGCAAGACGCTGGCGGCGTTCCTCTGGGCGCTCGACCGGCTGGTGGGCGAGGCGATCGCGGCCGGGGGCCCACTGCCCGATCGGACCAGCGTCCTCTACGTCTCCCCGCTGAAGGCGCTGTCGAACGACGTCCGCCGGAACCTCGAGGAGCCGCTGGGCGAGCTGCGGGCCCTGGCGGCCGAGCTCGGCTACCCCGAGCCCCAGGTCCGCACCGCCGTCCGCACCGGCGACACCACCGCGCGCGAGCGGCGGGAGGCGACCCGCCGGCCGCCCCACGTCCTCGTCACCACGCCCGAGTCGCTGTTCATCCTGCTCACCTCCGAGTCGGGGCGGCGCGCGCTGCGCGACGTGCGGACGGTGATCGTCGACGAGATCCACGCGGTGGCGCCGGACAAGCGCGGGGCGCACCTGGCGCTCTCGCTCGAGCGGCTGCAGGCGCTGGTGGGGCCCGCGCCGCTGCAGCGGGTCGGGCTGTCGGCGACCGTGCGGCCGCTCGAGGTGGCCTCGCGGCTGCTCGTCGGCGGGACGCGGCCGCTGCCGGCGGTGGTCGACGTCGGGCAGCGCCGCGACCTCGACCTCGGCGTCGAGGTGCCGGAGGACGAGCTCGGCGCCGTGGCCACCAACGAGCAGTGGGGCGAGCTCTACGACCGGATCGCCACGCTGGCCCGGGCGCACAAGTCGACGCTGGTGTTCGTCAACACGCGCCGGCTGGTCGAGCGGGTGACGCTCCACCTCGGCGAGCGGCTGGGGGCCGACGCCGTGGCCGCGCACCACGGGAGCCTGTCGCGCGAGCGGCGGCACCGGGCCGAGCGGCTGCTCAAGTCGGGCGACCTCAAGGTGGTGGTCGCCACCGCCTCGCTCGAGCTGGGGATCGACGTCGGCGCGGTCGAGCTCTGCTGCCTCATCGGCTCGCCGCGCTCGATCGCCACCGGCCTGCAGCGGATCGGCCGCTCCGGCCACGCGCTGCGGGCCACGCCGAAGGGGCGCTTGTTCCCGCTCACGCGCGATCAGCTGGTCGAGTGCGCGGCGCTGGTGCGGGCCGCCCGCCGGGCCGAGATCGACGCCGTCTGCCTGCGGGAGGCGCCGCTCGACGTGCTGGCGCAGCAGATCGTCGCCGCCGCCGCCTGCGACGAGTGGGACGAGGACGCGCTCTACGATCTCTGCCGCCGCGCCGGCCCCTACGCGGCGCTGGCGCGCGCCGACTTCGACGGCGTGGTCGACATGCTGGCCGAGGGGATCGCCACCAGCCGCGGCCGCTCGGGCGCGCTCCTCCACCGCGACGCGGTCCACCGCCGGCTGCGCGGCCGGCGGGGCGCCCGCCTGGCCGCGCTCACCTCGGGCGGCGCCATCCCCGACAACGCCAACTACGACGTCATCCTCGAGCCCGACGGCACGCAGATCGGGACCATCGACGAGGACTTCGCCGTCGAGTCGATGGCGGGCGACATCATCCTGCTGGGGAACTCCTCCTGGCGCATCCGGCGGGTCGAGCCGGGCAAGGTGCGGGTCGAGGACGCCGCCGGCGCGCCCCCCACCATCCCGTTCTGGCTCGGCGAAGGACCGGCGCGCACGCGGGAGCTCTCCGCCGAGGTGGCGGCCTTGCGGGCGGAGATCGCCGACGCCCAGGCGCGCCGGGAGGACGTCGTCCCCCGGCTCGAGTCCGCGTGCGCGCTCGACCGGCGCGGCGCCGAGCTGCTCCGCGACTACGTCCTGGCCGGCGCGGCGGCGCTGGGGGGGGTGCCGACGCAGACCTCCGTCTTCGCCGAGCGGTTCTTCGACGACGCGGGCGGCATGCAGCTGGTGATCCACGCGCCGTTCGGCGGGCGGATCAACCGGGCCTGGGGGATGGCCCTGCGCAAGCGCTTCTGCCGGTCGTTCGACTTCGAGCTGCAGGCGGCGGCCACCGACGACGGGATCGTGCTCTCGCTGGGGCCGCAGCACAGCTTCCCGCTGGAGACCATCTTCTCGATGCTGCGCGCGGCCGACGTCGACGAGCTGCTCACGCAGGCGGCGCTGCAGGCCCCGATGTTCGAGACCCGCTGGCGCTGGAACGCCACCCGGGCGCTGGCGCTCCTGCGCAGCCGCGGCGGCAAGCGGGTCCCGCCGGCGCTCCAGCGGATGCGGGCCCAGGACCTCATCGCGGCGGTCTTCCCGGCGCAGACCGCCTGCCAGGACAACCACGGCGGCGGCGCCGTCGAGGTCCCCGACCACCCGTTGGTGCGCGAGACGGTGCGCGACTGCCTGGTCGAGGCCATGGACGCCGCCGGCCTGCGCGCGGTGCTGGAGGCGGTCGCCGACGGCCGCGTGCGGAC
>DASZVW010000182.1:0-6937 GCA_035546895.1 Polyangia bacterium | reverse complement strand
AGCCGGGCTCCGCCCACGCGATGCGCTTCCCGATTCCATGACCGTGGGGGAGCGGGAGCTCGCCTTCATGCGCCGGGCGCTGGTGGCCGCCGGCGAGGCGGCCGGCCGGGGGGAGGTCCCGGTGGGAGCGGTGGTGGTGGTCGGCGACGAGATCGTGGCGGTCGCTCACAACGAGCGCGAGACCGGCAGCGATCCGACGGCGCACGCCGAGATCCTGGCGCTGCGGCGGGCGGCGGCGGCGCTGGGGAGCTGGCGCCTCACCGGCGCCGACCTCTACGTGACGATGGAGCCCTGCCCGATGTGCGCGGGGGCGCTGGTGAACGCGCGCCTGCGGCGGCTCTACTTCGGCTGCGACGATCCCAAGGCGGGCGCGGTGCGGACGCTCTACTCGCTGGTCGACGATCCGCGCCTCAACCACCGGGTCGAGGTGGTCCCCGGCGTGCTGGCCGCCGAGGGGGCGGCGCTGCTGCGCTCGTTCTTCTCGCGTCTGCGGCAGCCCGAGGCGAGGGGGCGATGACGGCAGCGGCCGCGCGCCTGGGCGCCGCCCTCGGGTTCGCGGCCCTGGTCGCCGCGGCCGGTTGCGGATCGGTCACCGCCAGGCGCGACGGCGGCGGCAGCGGGGGGCACGCCGACTCGGCGACCAGGATGGACCTCGCCGCCGATCGGGCGGCTGAGGACGGGCCCGCCGACGCGCCCGCGCGCGACGCCGCCGGCAAGGACATGGGAATGACCGACGCGCGCGGCATCGACGCGCGGATGACCGACGCGCGGATGACCGACGCGCGGATGACCGACGCCCGGATCTCCGACGCCCGGATCTCCGACGCCCGGATCTCCGACGGCGCGACCCGGGACGCGCCCGCCAGCGACACGGGCGGCGGCGGCGAATGCAAGTCGAACGGCGACTGCCTGCTCTACCCCGGGGCCGGCGCGGGCTGCTGCGGCGTCTGCCAGCCGAAGAGCGACCCCGCCCCGCCCCCGGTCGAGTGTCTCGTCGCCTGCCTGACCCCGCTGGTGACCTGCGGCTGCGTGAACCAGCAGTGCGTCGGCAGCAAGAAGCAGCTCTGAGGCCGAGGACCGTCGCCTGGGCACGCCGCGCATCCTGATCGTCCCCGGTCTGGGCGGCTCCGGGCCGGAGCACTGGCAGACCCGCTGGGAGGCGCTCTATCCCGGCGCCACCCGCGTCGAGCAGCGCGACTGGGACCATCCCCGGCGCGCCGACTGGCTGGCGGCGCTGGGCGCGGCGCTGACGGCGGGCGAGCCGGCGGTGCTGGTGGCGCACAGCCTCGGCTGCGCCCTGGTGGCCCACGCCGCCGCGCGGCCCGAGGGGGCCCGCATCGCGGCCGCGCTGCTGGTGGCGCCCGCCGATGTCGACTCGCCGGCTCACACGCCCGAGGAGACCCGCGACTTCGCGCCGCTGCCGCGCCGGCCGCTCCCCTTCCCCGCTACCGTGGTGGCCAGCGCCGACGACCCCTACGTGGCGCTCCCCCGAGCGCGGGCCTTCGCCGCCGCCTGGGGGGCCGCGTTCGTCGACGCCGGCGCGCGCGGCCACCTCAACGCCGCCTCCGGGCTCGGGGACTGGCCCGAGGGGCGCCGGCACCTGGCGGCGCTGCTGGGGCGCTTGCCGCCCGCTGCCCTCGGCTAGGAGGGCGTCGCCGTAGGCGACGGTGAGCGCAGCGAACCGTGCCCGACGACGTGCCGCCCGGTAGGCGGCCTAGCCCGCGGGCACGATCCGCGCAGAGCATTCGTGGTTGGCGGGCGGTTCTGGCAATATGCGGCCTATGTCGAGCGAGCCGCGTTCATCACGAGGGGCCCTGGGCGGGGCGATCGTCGCCCGCCGGTTGCGGAGCGCGATCGCCCTCGCGCTCGTTGTCGGCGCCGGCCTGGCCGCCGCGCCGGCCGTCGCCGCGCCGTCGCTGTCGCGCGATCCGGCGGCCGACAGCAACGACGACTGGACGCTGCGCACCGGCCTCGGCCTCGACCTCGGCGCCGGCGGGACCATCACCGACTTCAACGTCAACCCGCCCAACGGCTCGACGCTGTTCTTCACCTCGGTGCGGGCCACGCTCGACATCAAGTACGGGTTCGCGGCGATGCTCGCGCTGCGCCAGTGGTGGCTGCCGGGCCCGAACCACGCTTTCCTGTTCGGCCTCGGCACGCGCTTCGAGCCGTACTCGGCCACCTGGGGGCGCGTCTTCGCCGACCTCGCGCTGGGACCGGCGTCGACCGGATACGCCTGGACGTTCGGCTATGACGTCGGCGGCGGGGTCGAGTTCGACCTTCCCGACGTCCCCGGCTTCAGCCTGGGGCCGTACTTCCGCTTCGCCGACTTCATCAACCCCGATCGGCGCGACAGCAACGACGGCCTGGCCTGGAGCCTGGGCGCCTCGTTCACCTACCACTTCGGCCGCGCGGCGCTGGCGCCCAAGTCGGAGTCGACCGAGCCGCACGCGCGCCGGGGCGCCTGGCACGTCACCATCCCCGACACCGATCACGACGGCGTCGGCGACGACGAAGATCAGTGCAAGACCGTCCCCGCGGGCCGCCACCCCGATCCGTTCCGCCCCGGCTGCCCCGAGGGGGATCAGGACGGCGACGGCGTGCCCGACGTCGACGACGCCTGCCCGGTCACGCCGCCCGGCGACAAACCCGATCCGAAGCGGCCGGGCTGCCCGTTCATCGACACCGACGGCGACGGCGTCTCGGACGCCGACGACGTCTGCCCGACCAAGTGGGGCCCCGCCTCCAGCGATCCGGCCAAGAACGGCTGCCCCGACGGCAAGCACAAGCCGCCGGCCGCCGCCGAGCCGGCCGCGCCCGCCGAGGAGTCCGCGCCCAAGGCGGCCAAGAAGCACCACCACCACAAGACCGAGAAGCAGCCCTCGACCGGCGGCGAGCGGATCAACTGACCGGGCTCGGCTGACCGGCGTCAGTTGGCGACGACGGCCAGCCGGACGATCGCCCAGTAGGAGCTGTCGCCGCCGGCGGCCGGCGTCCCCATGCCCCAGCGCCGCTCGAGCCCGGCGTGGAGGCGCAGGCGCGGATCGGGGGCGTAGGCGGTGAGGCCGGCGCCCGCGCCCCAGACGTCGGCGGCGTTCGCGCGCGACCAGTCGCCGCGGGCCACCAGGTCGAGGCGGCGGGCGAAGAGCGTCACCCCCGGCTCGACGGCGGCCCCCTGCTCGGCGCTGCCGGGGACGACGGCGGTGCCGCGAAAGCGGGCCGCGTAGAGGTACTCGGCGGTGACGACGAGCGACCGCCACTGGGCGGTGAAGTCGGGATCGACGGCCAGGGTGTCGGGCGCGGCGACGGTGCCGTAGAGGACGGAGAGCCCGCCGGCGAAGCGGAACCAGCCGTACCAGGGGTCGGACGGGGCGCGCCGCCAGGGGGTGAGGCCCACCGGCCCGAGCGGCTCGGCGACCAGGCGCCCCGCGACGAGGACGCCGCGATCGAAGAGGCCGGCGTCGAGCACCGGGTCGGCGCTCATCACGGCGGCGCTGTAGGCCAGCTCGCCGAGGTCGCCGCCGATCGCGGCGCCCAGGCGGAAGTCGGGCAGGAAGGCGTCGGCGAAGGCGGCGCGCTCGGGGAGGCGCAGGTCCCCCTCGTCGATCTGGCGGGCGAGCGAGAACGCGACGCGCAGCGACCCGGCGTCGACGTGGAACGCGCGCGCGGGCGCCCAGGAGACGTACGTCTCGGTGGTCCGCACCGGGCCGCCGAACGGCAGCCGCCCGCCGGCCAGCGGCGGGAAGGGGGCGCCGGCGGCGGTGTCGGCCGCCGCCTCGAACAGCACGCGCAGGCGGAAGTCGCCGAGCGCCAGGTCCTCGCCGGCGCGCAGGCGGCGCAGGCGCAGCGCCGCCCCGGCGGCGGGGTCCTGCGGATCGGCGGCCGGGTCGGGCTTGGAGGCGACCAGCGCGTCCGCCTGCACCAGGACCAGCAGCGAATCGCGCGGGGCCCTTTGGCTCGCGTCGCCGTCGGCGGCCTGCGCGGCGAAGCCCGCCAGCATGCAGAGCGCCGCGCACGTCACCGGCGCGCGCAGTGCGCTCATCCGGCCGCGAGCTTCTGTTCCAGCTTGTCGAGGACCTTCATCTCGTAGGTGTCGTCGTAGAGGACGTTCGCCTCCAGGATGCCGGTCGGGCTGGTGACGTTCACCTCGGTCAGCCAGCCGCCGATCACGTCGAGGCCGACGAAGAAGTGCCCCCGCTCGCGCAGCCAGGGGCCGAGCGCGCCGACGATGGCCTGGTCGCGCTCGTCGAGCTTGGTGGCCATCGGCTTGGCGCCCACGTGCAGGTTGCCGCGGGCGTCGTCGGGGGCCGGGACGCGCAGCACCGCGCACAGCGGCTCGCCGTCGCAGAGCAGGATCCGCTTGTCGCCGCGGCGGACCTCCGGCAGGTACTTCTGGGCCATGATCCAGCGGCGGCCGAGGTTGGTCGACTGCTCGAGGATGGCGCCGGTGTTGGGATCGCCGCGCCGGACGTGGAAGACGCCGAAGCCGCCCGAGGCGTCGAGGGGCTTGACCACCATCTCGCCCCCCTGCTCGGCCAGGAACGACCGCAGCCGGTTGGCCTCCCGGGTGACGATGGTCGGCGGGCAGAGCTCGGGGAACTCCAGCACCGCCAGCTTCTCGTTCTGCTCGCGCAGCCCGCGCGGGTCGTTGACGATCAGCGTCCGCCCGCGCGCCCGCTCGAGCATCAGCGTGGCGAAGTAGTAGTCGAGGTCGAACGGCGGGTCCTTGCGCATGAAGACCGCGTTGCAGCTGGCGAGCGGGACGGTGGCCTGCGGGCCCAGGAGATAGTGGTCGCCGGTGACGCGGCGGACGGTGGCCGGCCAGGCGCGCGCCACGGCGTCGGCGTGCTCGAGCGAGAGGTGGCGCGGCTCGCAGAACCAGATCTCGTGCCCGCGCGCCTGCGCCGCCAGCATGATGGCGAAGGTGGTGTCGCCGGCGATCTGCAGCCGGGCCAGCGGGTCCATGACGAAGAGGAGCTTCATGGCCTCTATTGTGGCGAGGATCCGCCGGCGGCGCCGCCCGGATCGGCGCCGCCGGGCGCCGCGCCCGGTCCGGTCGTCTCCTTCATCGGCAGGAGGTGCTCGAGCCCGTGCTTGCGCAGCCGGTAGTAGAGGGTCGAGCGGTTGATCCCCAGCGCGCGCGCGGCGTGGGCGATGTTCCCCTGCGCGGCGTCGATGGCCGCCACGATGGCCGCCCGCTCCTGCTCGGAGAGGCGCTCGCCGAGCGGCCGGGCGCCGTCGGTGGCGCGGGCCGGCGCGGCCACCGCGTGCGCCCCCGTCGAGGGGCGGCGGGTGAACTCCAGGTCGGCGCCGGTGATCTCCGGCCCGCGCGCCAGGATGAGCGCCCGCTCGACGACGTTCTCCAGCTCGCGCACGTTGCCGGGCCAGGGGTAGGCGCACAGCGCGGCCACCGCCGAGGCGTCGATCCCGCGCACCGCCTTGCCGGCGCCGGGGGCGTACTTGTGCAGGAAGTGGTCGGCCAGCAGCGGGATGTCGCTGGGGCGCTCGCGCAGCGGCGGCAGCACGATCGGGAAGACGTTCAGCCGGTAGTAGAGGTCCTCGCGGAAGCTCCCGTCGGCGATCTGCTTCTCCAGGTCGCGGTGGGTCGCCGAAACGATGCGGACGTCGACCTTGATCGTCTCCGCCCCCCCCACCCGCTCGAGCTCGCGCTCCTGCAGCACGCGCAGCAGCTTGACCTGCACGTCGAGCGGCAGGTCGCCGACCTCGTCGAGGAACAGGGTGCCGCCGTCGGCCAGCTCGAAGCGCCCCAGCCGCCGCGCCACCGCGCCGGTGAAGGCCCCCTTCTCGTGGCCGAACAGCTCCGACTCCAGCACGCCGGGGGCCAGCGCCGCGCAGTTGACCCGCACGAACGGCTTCGACTCGCGCGCGCTGTTGATGTGGATGGCGCGGGCCACCATCTCCTTGCCGGTGCCGGTCTCGCCGCGCAGGAGGACCGTCGACGAGGTCTGCGCCACCTGCTCGACCCGCGCCAGCACGTCCCGCAGCGACGGCGACTCGCCGACGATGGCGCCGAAGCTGAACTCGCCGTGCGCCTCCTTGGAGAGCATCCCCACGTAGGCGCCGAGCTGCTCCTCGAGGCGGCGGTTCTCGCGCACCAGCGCGAACCGCTCGACCGCGTGGGTCAGCACGCCGCGCAGCTCCTTGGAGTCCCAGGGCTTGGTGACATAGCGGTAGATCCGCCCCAGGTTGATCGACTCGATCAGCACGTCGACGTCGGTGAAGGCGGTCACGATGATGCCGACGGCGTCGGGGCGGAGCTCGCGCGCGGCCTTGAGCAGGTCGAGGCCGGTCATCTTCGGCATCCGCTGGTCGGTGACGATCACCGCCACGTCGTTGTCGCGCGCCAGCGCCAGCGCCTCCTCGCCGCTGCCGGCCAGGAGCAGCTTGAACGCGCGGCCGAAGTTGAAGCGGAAGGCGTCCAGGTTGTCGGACTCGTCGTCGACCACCAACACCGGGAATTTGCCGAGCTCGAGCCCCTGGGGCATGCGGCGCTAGCATACCCCGCCGGGCGCCGTTTTTGCGCTCCGCCCTCGAATCTTGCTACGATCGCGCCTCGGCTTTGACGGCGATGACGGAACGCAGGCGATCACGCTCTCCCGACCCGGCGGCGGCGCCACCGGCGCTGGCCCCGCGCCGGCCGATGGCGCGCGCCACCCAGATCGCCCTCTTCGAGCGGGAGGTGCGCGAGCGCCTGTCGCCGACGGCGCTCGACCTGGTGCTCTCGCGCGCCGAGGTGATCTCCGAGGGGCAGCGCAACACCCGGCACGGGCGCGACGCCTACTTCGGGTCGACCATGCTGACCATCGACCTGCCGGCGTTGGAGCTCCTCCTGCGCGACGCCTGCGACGCGGGGACGGCGCGCCGGCTGGCCGATCTGCTCGAGACCGACGCCCAGGCGGCGGCGCACGTCGAGGCG
>DASZVW010000181.1:0-3180 GCA_035546895.1 Polyangia bacterium | reverse complement strand
CGAGCGCCGCCAGCTGGCGGGCGTCATAGAGCGCGCGCAGCTCGCCCCAGCGCTGGCCCTCCCTGTAGAGGCGGGCCAGCGCGCGGAAGGCCCCCGCGTGCAGCGGCTCGGAGGCCAGGATCTGGGCGTAGACCTTCTCCGCCTCGCCGCCGCGCCCGGCCTGCTTCTCCTCCAGCTCGGCGACGACCACCAGGAGGTCGCGCCGCAGGGTGCGGTCCTCGGTGGCGCCGGCGGCGGCGCGCAGCTTGCCGGCCAGCTCGCCGCTCACGCCGGCGGCGGCGGCGAACCCCAGGAGCGCGTCGCGGTTGGCGACCTCCGAGGGGTCGAGCTCGAACAGCGCCAGGCTGGCGCGGTAGGCCTTGGCCGGATCCTTGAGCGGCCCGCCGTAGAGCGCGCGCAGCTTCTCGAGCCGCAGCACCCGCTCGCCGGTGGTGTCGGCCGCCGAGAGCAGCACCTCGTTGGCCTCGGCCAGCTTGGCGGCGTTGTCGGTCCGCTCGTACAGCGGCAGCGCCATCCGGGCGATCGCCGCCCGCTCGGGGTGACCGGCCGCCGCCAGCCGCTCGAGGCCGGCGATGGCCGGCGCCGAGAACGGGTTCGCCTGCGCGACCTCGCGGTAGGAAGCGAAGGTCGCCTCCGCGTCCTTGAGCCGCGTCTCCTGCAGGTTGCCGATCCGGAGCAGGAGCTCCTCGCGCTCCTTGGCGTCGGCCGCGTCCTGGCCGCGGGCGGCGAGGTCGCGGCGCAGCGCCTCCACCACCCCCTTCCAGTCCTGCCGCGCCTCGGAGACGCGGACCAGCGCCCGCAGCGCGCGGTCGTTCTTCGGCTCGGCGTCGACGATGGCCGTCCAGGTGGCGGCGGCGGCCGCCAGATCGGCCATCCGCTCCTCCTCGATCTGCGCGATGCGCAGCAGCAGCTTCACCCGCTCGGCGGCGTCGGGGGCGCGGTCGGCGCGCGCGTGCAGCAGCTTGGCCAGGTCGGGCCAGGCCTTGGCCTGGGTGAGCACCGTCTCCAGCGCCCCCTCGGCCTCCTCGTCGACGCCGACCTCGGCGAGGATCAGCTCGGCGGCGCGGCGGGTGTCCTGCGGCTTGAACAGGCGGGTGGCGGAGATGCGCAGCACCCGGCGGAGGAGCCAGATCCGCTCCTCGGCGTCGGTGGAGGCGGCGAGCCGCGCCTCGTAGAGGGCGGCCAGCCCGCCCCACTCGTCGGCCTCGCCGGCCAGCCGCTCGAGGTCGGCGCGGACGTCGGCGTTCTTGGGCGCCGCCTCGAAGGCGCGCGTGCACCACTGGAAGGCCAGCGCCTTGGAGCCGAGCCGCTGCTCGGAGATCCGGCGCGCCTCGGCCAGCAGCTCCAGCCGCTCCGCGGTGCCGACGCCGTCGCCGGTGGCCGTGGGGCCGAGCAGCACCTCGTAGGTCGCCAGGAGCCGCGGCCACTTCTGCGCCGCGCGGTAGAGCGGCACCAGCGCCAGCGCCGCCTTCCGGTTGCGCGGGTCCGTGGCCAGGATCCGCTCGTAGGCCTTGAGCGCCCGCTCCGGCTGGTTGAGCTTCTCCTGCGAGAGCGCCGCCACCCGCTCGAGCAGGCGCGTGCGCGCCGCCATGTCGGCCGTCCGATCGGCCAGCGAGGTGAGCTGATCGCACAGCTCGCCGAAGGCCCCCTGCTCGGCGTAGAGCGCCTCCAGCGCGCTGTAGTCGCCCGCCTGGGCGTAGATCTCGCGCAGCGCCCGGGCGGCGCGCGCGTTCTTGGCGTCGAGCGCCTGGATCCGCTTGAACACCTCGATGGCCGCCTCGGAGGCGCCCATCCGCTCGTAGAGCAGCGTCCCGCGCCGCTCGAGCAGCGCCAGCTCCGCCTTGGGGTCCGCCGCCGCGTTCTGCCCCTGCCGCTCCAGGATCTCCACCAGCGCCGGCCAGCGCCGCTCGCGCTCATACAGCGTGGCCAGCCCGGCGAGCGCGGTCTCGTCGTGCGCCTCGATGGCCAGCACCTGGTTGTAGAGGGAGATCGCCTCCCGGGTGTCGTTGAGGCGCTCGCCCGCCAGGCGCGCCATCTCGCCGAGCCGCGCGCGCCGGCCGGCGGCGTCGACGTGCGGCAGCTCCTTGCGCAGCACCTCGATGAGCGGCCGCCAGGCGCGCCCCTTGGTGTAGAGGTCCTTGAGCCGGGCCGCCGTCTCGGCGTCGGTCGGATCGGCCTCGAAGATCTTCTCGAAGCTGGCGACCGCGTTCTGGTGCTTGCCCAGCTTGTCGGCCCACAGCGCCGCGATCCGCCGGTGCAGCGCCACGCGCGCCGCCGGGTCGGCCGCCGCCTCGGCCTGCCGGGCCAGGATCTGGACCAGGTCGCCGTAGCGCCCCTGCGCCTCGTAGCGGCTGGCCAGCGCCGCCAGCGCCGCCGGGTGGTCCGGCTTGAGCGCCAGGATGTTGAGGTAGGTCGTCACCACCATCACGTCGAGGTTCAGGCGGTCGCGGTAGATGGCGACGATCTCCAGGTGGCGGGCGATCTTCTCCTCGACGTCGCCGGCCGGCACCGCGTCGAGATCGTCCTTGAGCAGCTCGAGCAGCGCGTTCCACTTCTCGGTCGCGGTGTAGAGCTTGCGCAGCGAGGCCACCGCCTCCGGCAGGTGCGGCTTGAGGCGCAGGATCCCCTTCCAGATCTCGATCGCCTTGTCGGCGTTCTGCGACCGCCCCTCGGCGGCGCGCGCCATCTCGATCCCCATCGCCACCCGCCGCTCGACGTCCGACTCGGTCTTCTGCGCCTGCGCGAGCACCCCCATCAGCTGGGCGGTCTCGTTCCGCGCCGTGTGGTAGGCGCGGTAGAACTCGACCATCTCGCGGTTCGAGGGGTCCAGCTTGCGGACGCGGCGGAAGAACGGCTCGGCGATCTCCTGCTGATTGAGCCGCTTCCAGAACAGCGTGGCCAGCTCGACCAGCAGCGGGACGTCCTGCTCGCCGCGCTTGGTGCGCGCCGCCGCCTCCAGCACCTTGGCCAGGTCAGCCCAGGCCTCGGCCTCGGTCAGCTTGGCGCGCACGGCGCGCAGCGCGCGCGGCTCGTAGGCGTTCGCCTCCAGCGCCTTGCGGAAGTGGGCGAAGGCCTCGTCGCCGCGCCCCATCTGCTCGCACAGCTCGCCGGCCGCCACCTCGGCGGCCTGACGGTCTTCGCGTGACTGCCCGCGCTCGGCCGTCTGGACGTAGAGGGCGA
>DASZVW010000180.1:0-6837 GCA_035546895.1 Polyangia bacterium | reverse complement strand
GGAGCGGGCGGCGGGGGCGCGACCGGGGCCGATGGGGGCGCCGGTCGCGCCGGGGGCGGTGGCGCCGGCGGAGGCTGAGTCACCGTCGGGCGGGCGTGAGCCTTCGCGGGCGCGTCCGGCCACTTCCAAGGGCAGGAGGTAGGTCGAGGGAGCACCTCTCGGCCGGCCTTGGCGCGGTGGCGCCGCTCGCTCTATGATCGACCAGTTCCCGATGTCCCGCGCGGAGGCGCGTTAAACCCATGTCGTACGACTTCTCCGGTCGGACGGCGGTCGTCACCGGCGGAACCGGCGTCCTGGGGGCCGAGATGGCGCGGGCGCTGGCCGCCGCGGGCGCCGACGTCGTGTTGCTCGGGCGCAACCTCGGGCGCGCCGAGCAGGTGATCGCCGGCTTCGGCAAGTCCGTGGGAAAGACCTCGGGTCGACACCTGGCGCTGGCGGCCGACGTGCTCGACCGGCCGGCGCTGGAGGAGGCCCGCCGGCGGGTCCTCGACGCGCACGGCAAGATCGACTTCTTGGTCAACGGCGCCGGCGGCAACGACCCGCGCGCCACCACCACGCCCGAGGCGCGCTTCTTCGACGTGCCGCTCGCCGCCTGGCAGGCGGTGACCAACCTGAACCTCCTGGGGACCATCCTGCCGTCGCAGGTGTTCGCGCGGCCGATGGCCGAGCGGAAGCAGGGGGTGATCCTGAACGTCTCCTCGGTGAACGCCTCGCGGCCGCTGACCCGCATCGCCGCCTACTCGGCCAGCAAGGCCGGCATCAGCAACTTCACGCAGTGGCTGGCCATCCACCTGGCGCAGGAGTACTCGCCGGAGATCCGGGTCAACGCCATCATGCCGGGGTTCTTCCTGACCGAGCAGAACCGGTTCCTGCTGACCGACCGGGAGACCGGCGCGCTCACCGCGCGCGGCCAGAAGATCCTCGACCACACGCCGATGGCGCGGTTCGGGAAGCCCGAAGATCTGACGGGGGCGCTGCTCTGGCTCTTGTCGCCGGCGTCGGCGTTCGTCACCGGCGTGGTGGTGCCGGTCGACGGCGGCTTCACCGCCTACGCCGGGGTGTGAGCGTGACCGGACGTGGCGGCAAGGGGATGAAGCTCGACGAGGCGGCCGTGCGCGCGCTGGCGGGCGAGGAGACCGCCAAGTGGGGGCTGCGCGGCAAGCGCGTGCTGGCGATCGTCCCCGACCACACCCGCACGGCGCCCATCGACCTGATGTTCCGGGTCCTGCACGACGTGGTGATCGGCGCCGGCGCCACGGCGTTCGACGTCCTGATCGCGCTGGGGACGCACCCGCCGATGAGCGAGGCGGCCATCAACCAGCGCCTCGGGCTGACGCCGGCGGATCGGACCGGGAAGTACGCACGGGTGAAGGTCTTCAACCACGCCTGGAACGACCCGGCGGCGCTCACCTCGATCGGGACCATCTCCGAGGACGAGGTGGCCGAGATCTCCGGCGGCCTGATGCGCGAGCGGGTCGACGTCACCATCAACAAGCTGGCGCTCCAGTACGACCTGCTCCTCATCGTCGGGCCGACCTTCCCGCACGAGGTGGTCGGCTTCTCGGGCGGCAACAAGTATCTCTTCCCGGGGATCGGCGGCCAGGAGATCCTCGACATGTTCCACTGGCTGGGCGCGCTCATCACCAACCCGTCGATCATCGGGACCAAGTACACGCCGGTGCGCGCGGTGGTCGACCGGGCGGCGGCGCTGGTGCCGGTCGAGCGCCGCTGCGCCAGCCTGGTCGTCGAGGGGAGCGCGCTGGCCGGCCTCTACCTGGGCGCGCCGGAGGAGACCTGGGAGGCGGCCGCGACGCTCTCGAGCCAGCTCCACGTCGTCTACGAGGACCGCCCGTACCAGAGCGTGCTGTCGTGCGCGCCGCCGATGTACGACGAGCTGTGGGTGGGCGGCAAGTGCGCCTATAAGCTGGAGCCGGTGGTCGCCGACGGGGGCGAGATCGTCATCTACGCGCCCCACATCCACGAGATCTCCGTCGTGCACGGCGCCCTCATCCGCAAGATCGGCTACCACGTGCGCGACTACTTCCTGAAGCAGCCGGGGAAGTTCACCGGCGTGCCGCGCGGCGTGCTGGCGCACTCGACGCACGTCAAGGGGATCGGCCGCTACGACAACGGCGTGGAGACCCCGCGCATCACGGTCACGCTGGCCACCGGCATCCCCGAGGCGGAGTGCCGCGCGGTCAACCTCGGCTACCGCGACCCCCGGACGATCGATCCGGCGGACTGGAAAGATCACCAGGCGGAGGGCCGGCTCTACGTCCCCAAGGCCGGCGAGACGCTGTACCGTCTGAAGGACGATCCGTTCACGACCAAGAGGACCTCGACATGACCCAGCAGAGCCACGGTGCCCTCCAGATCCGCCCCGACGGGGCGCTCGACTTCCTCAGCCTGGGGGCGATGGTCCACCGGCTCGACCCCGGCATCGTCCCCTTCCGCAAGGCCACCCACTGCGACATCCACGTCAGCGGCGGCGAGTTCAACGTGGCCGCCAACCTGTCGGACTGCTTCCAGCTCAACACCGGCATCGCCAGCGCGATGGTCGACTACCCGATCGGCGACCTCATCGCCGAGCGCGTGCGCGCCATGGGCGTCAAGCCGTTCTACAAGCGCTTCGCCCACAACGGCGTCAACGGCCCCAACATGGCGGCGGTCTACAGCGACCGTGGCGCCGGCGTGCGCGCGCCGGTGGTGTTCTACAACCGCTCGAACGAGGCGGCGGCCCAGCTCAAACCGGGCGACTTCGACTGGAAGGCGATCTTCGGGGCGGGTGTCCGCTGGTTCCACAGCGGCGGCATCTTCGCGGCGCTGTCGGAGACCACCGGCGCGCTCATCGCCGAGGGGATGAAGGCGGCCAAGGCGGCCGGCGCGGTGACCAGCTTCGATCTCAACTTCCGCGCCAAGCTCTGGAACCTCTGGGGCGGCGAGAAGGTCGCCGTGCAGGTGGTGGAGAAGATCGTGGAGAACGTCGACGTGCTGGTCGGCAACGAGGAGGACCTCCAGAAGGGGCTCGGCATCGCCGGCCCCGAGGTGGCGGCCAAGTCCAAGCTCGATCCGTCGGCGTTCTTCGGGATGATCGACAAGGTCGTCGCCAAGCACCCGCACGTCAAGGCGGTGGCCACCACGCTGCGCGAGGTCCACTCGACCAACCGCCACAGCTGGAGCGCGGTGGCCTGGGTCGACGGCAAGACCCACCTGGCGCCCACCGCCGAGCTGGACGTGGTCGACCGGGTCGGCGGCGGCGACGGGTTCGCGGGCGGCTTCATCTATGGCCTCCTCTCCGGCGCCCCCGCCGAAGAGGCCGTGAAACTGGGGTGGGCACATGGTGCCTTGCTCACGACCTTCCCAGGCGATACGACCATGGCCACGCTGGCTGAGGTCCGGGCCTTCGCCAAGGGGGGCTCGGCGCGCATCCAGCGTTAACGGTGGAACCCTGAGAAGGGTTCCACACCTCCCGCGACGTCAAAAGGACAAATACGAAAATGGAAAAGGCGGACATCGGGCTCGTCGGGTTGGCGGTGATGGGCGAGAACCTCATCCTCAACATGGAGAGCCGCGGCTACACGGTGGCGGTCTTCAACCGGACGGTCGACAAGGTCGACAAGTTCATGGCCGGGCGGGCCAAGGGGAAGAAGATCGTCGGTGCCCACACGCTGCAGGAGCTGGTGGCGTCGCTCAAGGCGCCGCGCAAGGTGATGCTGATGGTCAAGGCCGGCGCGGCGGTCGACGAGTTCATCGACCACCTGACGCCGCTGCTGTCGAAGGGGGACATCATCATCGACGGCGGCAACTCGCACTTCCCCGACACCATCCGCCGCACCAAGGCCCTGGAGCAGAAGGGGCTGCTCTACATCGGCACCGGCGTCTCGGGCGGCGAAGAGGGCGCGCTCAAGGGGCCGTCGATCATGCCGGGCGGCTCGAAGGCGGCCTGGCCGGCGGTGAAGCCGATCTTCCAGTCGATCGCCGCCAAGGTCGAGGACGGCACGCCGTGCTGCGACTGGGTGGGCGACGACGGCGCCGGCCACTTCGTGAAGATGGTCCACAACGGGATCGAGTACGGCGACATGCAGCTCATCTGCGAGTCGTACCAGCTGATGAAGGACCTGCTCGGCATGTCGGCCGACGAGATGCACCAGGTGTTCGCCGAGTGGAACCGCGGCGACCTCGACAGCTACCTGATCGAGATCACCCGCGACATCCTGGGCACCAAGGACAAGGACGGCAC
This sequence comes from Polyangia bacterium, assembly GCA_035546895.1. Lineage (GTDB taxonomy): Bacteria > Myxococcota_A > Polyangia > Fen-1088 > Fen-1088 > JADGRB01. The sequence continues at coordinate 2,597 of DASZVW010000180.1, read as the reverse complement.
GCCGCTGGTCGACAAGATCCTCGACACCGCCGGTCAGAAGGGGACCGGCAAGTGGACCAGCGTCACCTCGCTGGACCTCGGCATCCCGCTCACGCTGATCAGCGAGGCGGTGTTTGCCCGCATCCTGTCGGCCATGAAGGACGAGCGGGTCAACGCCGCCAAGATCCTGCGCGGGCCCAAACCCTCGTTCAGCGGGGATAAGAAGGCCTTCGTCGCCGATCTCGGCAAGGCGCTCTACGCCTCGAAGATCGTGTCGTACGCGCAGGGCTACCAGCTGATGCAGGCGGCGGCCCAGGAGTTCAAGTGGGACCTCTCGTACGGCGGCATCGCGCTGCTCTGGCGGGGCGGCTGCATCATCCGCTCGAAGTTCCTCGGCAAGATCAAGGAGGCCTACGACAAGGACCCCCAGCTCTCGAACCTGCTGCTGGCGCCGTTCTTCCAGCAGAAGATCGAGGAGGCGCAGGAAGGGTGGCGCCGGGTGGTGGCCACCGCGGTGCAGAACGGGATCTGGATCCCGGCCCACTCGACGGCGCTCACTTACTTCGACGGGTTCCGCACCGCGCGCCTGCCGGCGAACCTCCTGCAGGCGCAGCGCGACTACTTCGGCGCGCACCAGTACGAGCGCGTCGACCAGCCGCGCGGGCAGTTCTTCCACACCAACTGGACGGGGCGGGGCGGCGACACCGCCTCGTCGGCGTACATCGTCTGACCTTCGGGGTCTGAAAGGGACGTGATGCAGATCGAGAAGTTCTCGCTGGGGATCGGCGACCGGTTCGGCCGCGAGGGGCTGGCGCAGCTGCGCGCGGTCCAGCAGGCCGAGAAGGCGGGCGTGGTGGTGGTGCCGGTCTGGAACAAGTCGAACCGCGAGCACTCCTTGATCGGCACCACGCCCGACGACGTCCGCGCCGAGGCCGACGAGGCGGTTTCTGTCGCCGGGTGGAAGCACCCCTACCACGTCGACGCCGACCACATCGGCGTCAAGACGGTCGACAGGTTCCTGGCCGCCAGCGACTTCTACACCCTGGACGTGGCCGACTTCATCGGCCAGGCGCCCGACGAGGCGGCGCTGGCGGCGTTCGTGCGCGACATGGCCTCGTTCAAGGGGACGCTCCGCATCCCCGGCGTCGAGCAGCCGTTCGAGGTGACGGACGCCGTGCTGGAGAAGATCGGGCGCAGCTACCTGGCCGCGGTGATGGAGGCGGGGACCATCTACCGCCGCGTGCTGGCGGCGAAAGGGGAGGGGAACTTCGTCCCCGAGGTCTCCACCGACGAGGCGATCGAGCCGCAGCTCCCGTTCGAGCTGTTCTTCATCCTGGGGGCGCTGGCGCGCGAGAAGATCCCGGTGCAGACCATCGCCCCCAAGTTCTCGGGCAAGTTCCTGAAGGGGATCGACTACGTCGGCGACGCCGACGCCTTCGCGCGCGAGCTCGACGCCGACCTGGCGGTGGTCAAGCACGCCGTCTCGGTGTTCGGCCTGCCGCCGTCGCTCAAGATCAGCGTCCACACCGGGAGCGACAAGTTCAAGCTCTACCCGATCATCCAGCGGGCGATCGGCAAGCACGGCGCCGGGCTGCACCTCAAGACGGCCGGCACCACCTGGCTCGAGGAGGTGATCGGCGTGGCGCTCTCCGGCCCCGCCGGGCTGGCGGTCGCCAAGAAGGTCTACACCGCGGCGCTCCCCCGCTACGACGAGCTCGTCAAGCCCTACGCGACCGTGGTGGAGATCGAGCGCGCCAAGCTGCCGGCCGCCGCGACGGCCGATCGCTGGAGCGCCGACGACTTCGCGAGCCGCCTCCGCCACGACCAGAAGAACCCCGCCTACGACATCAACCTCCGGCAGTTCGTCCACGTCGCCTTCCGGGTGGCCGCCGAGATGGGGGACGAGTGGACGGGGGCCCTAGAGGCCGCCCGCGAGGTGGCCGGCCGCTGCGTGACGGAGAACCTGTTCGACCGCCACATTCGGCCCCTTTTTCTTCCGTAACGCCTTTTGCCGCGACCGATGCGGGGCTACTGACCGGCGAGCCGGTCGAAGAACTGGGCGTCCGTCATCGCGCGGACGCCGGGGGCGAGGGTCTGGGTCGGCGGGGTGCTGATCGATTTGCGGTGGACGATCATGGCCTCGACGTGCGGGTGGCCGTGCGATTTGAGCACGCGGGCGATCTCGAGCATCGGTCGAGCCATCGCGGGCGTAGGTGATGCCGTCAGCTTCGCTTCGATGAGCTCGACGACCGCGCCTTTGCGCGGCACGACGAAGTCCACTTCCAGGCCGCGCATGTCGCGGAACCAGTACAGCTCGACACGGCGGCCGGCGTTCGACTGCGATTTGGCGATCTCGGCGGCGACCCACCCTTCGAATAGCGCGCCCGCGAACGGCGAGCGCGCGAGCTCCCGTTCGCCGTCGACGCCGAGCAGGTGACACGCGAGGCCCGAGTCCGCGAGGTAGATCTTCGGCGACTTGACCAGGCGCTTGCCGAGGTTCTCGAAGTACGGCGGGACGACGAGGATCTGCTGGGTCGTGTGCAGCACGTCGAGCCACTTGCCGATGCCCGGCACGCTCATGCCGAGCGGCGCCGCCAGCTCGGTCTTGTTCACCACCT
>DASZVW010000179.1:0-33286 GCA_035546895.1 Polyangia bacterium | reverse complement strand
TCCTCGACCACAACACAAGCTGCGGCGGATCTGAGCAGGTGATTCGGCTGCTGAGCGGGCTGCGACCGGGAGCTTTCACAAAGGGCGTCGCGGGCCTTCCACCTTGGGTTCAGGTCCAGGACAGCAAGGGCTTCTTCGCTGCCCGCTGTCAGGTTCTGCAATACCTACACGACGGTGGATTCGACGGGGTCGAATGTCAGGACGTCTTGATGCGATGGCAGGCTGAGTCGTCTGCCGTCCGCGGCGCTGACCCGGTTCAAACCAGCTTCTTCGGGCCATGCCCTCCGCCAGCGGCCGTCTCGGCGACTGGGCCCTCGGAGGCGAAGGTCGGCACGAAAGGGAACGCAACTCTGTGGGCCGGCAAGCCCGTAGCGGACCCGCCTCAGGGTGTTGATCCGGCAGGCCCACTCGAAGAGGCATCCACTGTGCAGGTTCCAGCGGCAGCCGCCGATCCGACCGCTGGCATCGACCTCGAGAACGCCTCCCAACTCAATCGACGCGGGGGGCAGCTTCTCCAGGAAGGGAAGCTCGAGGAGTCCCTCGCGCTATTCGATCGGGCGATAGCCCTCGATTCGAAGATGACAGGAGCGATGACCAATCGTGGGTACGCCCTCCTTAGGTTGGGACGCCTCGACGATGCGAGTTCGAGTGCCAACCAGGCCTTGGCCAGCAGCGCGGCACCTCGCATCCGGGCCTCGGCGAAGGTACTGCTGGGGCGGGTCGCCGAGACGCAAGGAGATGCAGCAACGGCGCGAGCTCGTTTCCAGGAGGCGCTCGCTGAACAACCAGGGTATCCACAGGCCCTCCAGGGCCTCGCGGACTTGTCCTCTAAGGCGGGGGCGACGCCACGTCCGACGGACACTCGCTGGGTGGATCCGTTCGCACAGTAGGCTCGTCCGGGATGGAGTTAGGGAAGAGGCTGAGGCTTGCGACGCGGCGGTACGAGAGTTGGTATTCGGCGCTCCTACCTCGCCCCGAGAGGACGCTGGTGTTGCTCCGCGAGAGACTTCTCTAAAGTCGCCTGCAGGATCGGCAACACGGACTTCGACCACCCTGGAAACTTCGGCGTATCGCCCAGCTTCGCGGTCCTGGGATTCGCGTGGACCATTCCTGCTTCGGTAAGTACCAGGCGGCGGCCGTCCTTGACCAGTAGTCCGGCCATCTCGAGAAGGTCTTTGACGTCGCCCCGGTCCGCCTGTGGGCTCAATCGCAAACCGATTTGGTTTTCCGTCACGTGCTCGTACGTGTCCCACTTGGCCGCCTCGCGCTCCTCATACTCGCGCTGCTCCTCCTCCTCCGCGCGTTCAGCCTCGAGTTGTTCTTCGCGCCGACTGCGCTCATCGTCGATGACGATCATCTCTGCCTGTCCGACGAGCTCCACGTCTGGGACCGCGCTGGCGAGGCGCTTCACGAAGGCAGCGGCGTCGACGATCCAATCAGGTCCCAGACCCGGAACAGCCTTTGGGTACCGATAGCTTTTGCGGTACCGCCCAAGGCCTATCAGAACGGCCGTGAAGTCGTCCGATGAGTACATGACATTCCGCCCCTTCGGCGACGGCTCCTCGGTCGCCGCTGCGGCGATCGCAATTCCTGGGGCCGCGTCGGGCAGGGCGTAGAGCTGTGCCTCTGCCTCCTCGATCTGCAGGCCGAGGAATTCTGCGTGCCCGATGAGCAGGGCATCGCCCGCGCGCGCGGCCAGCAGCTTTGCGAAAACGATGGCTGCTTGGACGCGGGCGAGGCTTTTTACCTCCGCAGTGTGCTGAGAACCGTACTGAGACCGGCGCGTGGGCGGGCGGCGGGTCACCCGGAGTACTTCACCCTGCATTTCCTGGAGAAGCCGGACAATCGCTTCGCGAGCATAAGACGCCATCGCTTGCCCCCGGAGGAGGGATCTACCGCCACAGGCATGCGCCCGTCCAGACGCACAGGCTCTCCACATCGCCCCGCAGGATAGTCTGGCGACACATCCGACGTGCCGAGGAGAGCGCTGATCACCGGCGGCCGCGTCGCCTTCGCCGCCGGCGGGCTCCTAGTTCGCCTTGCCGAGGGAGCCACTCAGCATCTTCGCGACCTCGGCAAATGCCTCGGCAGTGAACTGCTCCCGCACGCGCATCAACGTCTCGGCGATCAGTAAATCTACGCAATGGCGACAGACTGCATCTGCCGGCAGCATCGGTGTCTCGCAACCGGCACAAGCCATGTGCGACAAGCCGGGCGCCATCGGAAGCGGCAACGGCCTCAGCACCCCCACCTCGGCCGCGGCGGTCACGCCGGAAAGCGGCACCGTGACCGACGGTCCCACGGCCCCCGTCGCCGTGATGCCCTCGACCCCGGCGACCGCGACCGGAGAAGGGGGAGGTGCCTCGTCTTCGACGATCGGCCCAAATTCCCCTCCCAATGAGCCGTCGGCTCGGATCGGGTCGATGACTAGGTCTTCCCCCGACGAGCTGCTCGTAGCCCTTCCACCCGTTACCTGGCCACCGCCCGCTCCACGGGTGTCGGTTTGCCAGGGCGCAAGAAGCCACTGCAGATTGCGTGCATCGATCCCGGCCGGCGCATCGAGCCAGGCGAACCACAGGCCGTTGCTTTGCTGCACCGGCATCTCGCCCGTGGTGAACCCCGCACGGAGAAATCCCGCAATGCCTCTCGCCAAGGCATCGGGGGCCTCATCCCAGATCAGCCCTTTGTTTCTCGACAGAGCTGCGCCCCGGCGAGGCCCCCGGTCAGGGGGAGGAGAGGGGAAGGGTGGCGGGGGCGGGAGTTCCGGCGGCGTGCCGCTCGTCGGCGGACCTGCTGGGCTTCGGACCGAGACGGCCAGCTCTTCGCCAAGATGAAGTTCGTCGCTGAGCTCCACCCGATAATGGACAGGCTGGCGGCCGTCCTTGGCATCCCCGGGCCCGTCAGCTCCACCGCCACTGTCACCGCGCCCCGGTTGGGCACCTGGCCGCGCGCGAGCGGCTGCAGCTCGCTGCTCGGCCCACTCTTGGACATCCGCAAGCGTGAACCCACCTCTCGCCCGGTCGGCCGGCGCCCAGAACGGCGGCGCCGTCGTGGGATACAGACTCACGACAACCGGCGTCTGCTCCCGCTCGACGGGTCCCGTCGGTCCTGATGGTCCACCGCTATCCATGTCGGCGCTCCTTCTTTGCGGCGAACACGTCCGCCGCCTTCTCGATCATCTCTCCTGGGTTCGTCGCCAGCAACCCGAGCGCCACCACGAGCTCGCTCCCGGGGTTTCGCTCCTCCCGTTTCAGCTTCGAGATGTAGCCCACCGATACACCAAGTGATCGCTCGAGCACGGCCTGAGTGATGCCCTCTCGGAGGATTGTGTCGAGATAAGTGTTCAAGCGCTCTTTCAAACGCTTCTGGTAGAGCCCTTCCAGCGCTTCATCCAGCGCCGCGTCCGTCTTGCTGTCGGACCACTGCGTGTTGCACTCCGTGCACGTTGGAATTTCCACCGTCGCGGGAATCTCCAGTTCCATCGACCGGTACTTGGTCATCCGCCCCGGCTTGGCTACCGGTCGGACCGCGCGCGCGCCGCACTCGAAGCACTTTCGCAACTTCTCGCTGGTCATGGTTTCACCTCGCCGCGGTTGGTCCTCAAGGGGTACTTCAAGGGATGGAATGAGATGCACATCGCCTCGGGGGGCACCTCGTCGATGGCGACCTTCAAATACCACCCACCCCCGAGGAACTGGACGCCGTACACGTCGGCCTTGTCCCAGGTCATGTCCAACGTCTCCGCGAACTCGCGCGTCGTGATCGACATGCAGACCTCGATCACCGACCGCCGCGCTTCGCCACGGGTGCTGAAGTTCTTGTAGACGCTTTCGTGGATGTGAATCTCCCCGGCCGAGATCAGCGCTTTGAGCCGCTCGAGCGGCCAGTGCGGAGTCTTGGCCTTCACTGCCCAAGGATGACCCCGGGCGCGACCAATGTCAATAGGACTGAGTCCCATTGCCATCGTTGCGTGCGATGGCGCTTGGCCGAGCTACCGACCCCGCCGCGGCCGCGAGCGGCCCGCCCCTGGCGCGCCTGCTACTTCGAGGCGCGACCCCCACCGCGCGAGAACTACTTCGGGGTGAACGTCAGTTGACAGGACACGCGTTATCGGACATTTCCCTGAATAATTACAGTAGTTTACGATTCGCACGGTCCGGCCCATTCGCTCCATTCCCGCCGATTTGTCGCGCGCGAGCAGCAACCTTCTCTAGATGACCCCACTTCACTAGCCGACTAGCTCCACCTCCGGGTGGGCAGCGACCGCGAGCGGCCCCTGCCGCCGGCGCGGCCGGCGGCGACGTCTTCATCGAGCCTCACAATCTTCTCTTCATGCCCAGAAGAAGATCCCAACGCCAGTACGCCACCCCCGTCGACACCAGACCCGTCATCCGAGTCGAGACTGTTCCAGCGGCTGACGAGGCAGCCCTCAAGGCGAGCATGCGCCAGGCGGGCTACGCCCCTTGGACCCGTCTCGCCGGAGCCGGCCTGGTGACCATCAAGTTCATCCTCAGCGCCTAGGCGGGGTCTCTGGTCGAGGGGCTCGCCATCCCACTCGATGGGAAGGTGCCCAGCCTTCTTCCTTCGCAAGCATCAACTCCTCACAAGGGCTCACCGTCTGGTAGCTGCCGAGAACTTCATGATGAACTCAGGCTCCTTCATTCCACCGGCCTCGGTCAGGCTCGACTCCTTGAAGCCGTTGGCCCTGTCCGGAAAGAATTTCCCCGAAAACTGAACGGAGGCGCCTTCCTTCAGCTCCGACAGCGTTTCGTACAGCGCTGACGTTTGCGGAATCAATGTCCCGTCACCCGTATCGGATAGGCCGTTGTTCCAGGTTTTTACCTCTGCGCCGCACGGGAGCTTCACCGAGAGGACACCGAGCCCATCGCTATTCGTTTCGATACCCGAGATCGTTCCGACCCAATCCTTCGCCGCTCTTGTCGGCACTGCCTCCTTCAAGGCGGCACCCCGCGCCGTCTTCAGCTTCGATAGCTTCATTGGATTCGCCCCTTCGCCCTCCATCGCTTCATAGGAGTGGCTCCCTTGTTGCACCGCCTCGCAGAATGCTTGCTCCTGCGGTGGCATGGGCACGGGCGCAGCCGCAGGGGCACTGGTCTCGTGAGACGTAGCCTTCGGAGCGGATGACGAACCGCTCCCGCTGGAATTCTCTCCTGTCGCGGCCGCGAGGAACGCGAACACTCCGATTGACAGAACGGTCAAGAAACTGCGCGTACGATCCATCTGGGCATCCTCCAAGGGGGAAACAGAAACAGCAGAGCAAGGGCACACGCGAAAGCCACGGCAGCCAAGTCTTCACCGTCGAACGTACCCGGGACTATGCCAACGAGCTGCCCAAGCTCGCTCGCGAAGGCGGCGAGCACCGCGACCGCCGCCCAGACCAGGGCTGAGGGCGTCCCTCTCCACAAGCGTCCCAAGTGAGCGACCAGCGCATAGCACCAAAGGGCATCCGGAACGCTGAATTTCACAAATGGGGGCACTCGAACACCCCGTGCGTGAGCGCGCGCGGCGGCAACGGCATTGCCCAGACCAAGCCCTCGGAGCACAACCTGAATCACGAGATGAGGAGACCGCCAACCTATGTAGATCGCGGCGCCACAGGCGATGGGAAGACACACGTGGATCAGGAAAGCCCGCGTGGAATAGAGACTCCGAACCGGAACTGCGCCCTCATCACCTTTGACGAACACCCTAGTCGTCCTCGCCGAACAAAGTCACCTCCGCCTGCACCGCGTCGGCGCTGCATGCGACGGGGAGCTCCCCGTCGCCATTCGCGGAGTAGCACGCCTGCATCGTCTTCAACCGCGCGTCGGAGCACTGCAGTGGCTTCCGGTTGACGCCGTTGAGCTTGGCTGTGGCCCTGGAAATACGCCCGTCCTGTTCTTTGAGGTCGTCCTTGAGGGATTCGAGCTTGCTCAGGTTCACGACGCCGGCGCGCTTCGAATAGCGCTTTTCGCTCGAAATCTCGCGCTCGGCATCCGCTCGTTTGCTGCGGGCGTCACACAGGTTGCCGGAGGCGACTACCTGCACGACATCGGGATCGTTCCGAAACTGGTCGGCGAGGTTAGCGGCACGGCACTCTTCAACTGCTCGGGGAATCGTCGATTTCCAATAATATTTTTCCGCCGGGGTGAGGAACCGGGGTGCCTCGGGGCCGTTCACGACGAAGAGGCCAGCCCACCGATCACCCATCTCTCGCCTGTAGCAGGGGCTCACTTTGCCGTCCGCAATCGCCTGGCGGCCGCGCGAGTCGAGGTCTGCCAACGCTTGTTTTTGCGCCGATCGGGCGTGCGCGGCCAGCACGCAGGAGCGGAGGCGGCCGAGGTAATCGGCCATGCCCTTCTGACGATTCGGATCGGTTTCTGGGATTCTCCTGGAATCGTACAGGTGGCGTGTCTGGTAGTAGATCTGGATATCGACGCCACAGACCGCTGCGTCCTCGTCGGTCCACGTCACGTCGCCCTCCGTGCAGGGGCATTTTCGGTGCGAGGCCCGATAGGCCTCGCTTTGGTTTCTCAGACGCGCCACCTGCACGCAATTATCGAGTTGGCGGCTGGTTTGGTCGACGAGCGCGGCGCGCTCTTCCTCGAGGAGATCTGTGCGAGCCTTTGCAGCGTTCACCGATTCGATTTGGCCGGCGCACTGCTCGCGAACGTCGGGCCCAAGGTCATCGGGTGCGGAGACCGCCAGGAGAGCAACGATTGGCCAGGGAGTCAAAGGCACTCCGAACAGTAACCCCCCTGTGTCCCGCCCGCCAAGTCCCCGAGACTCTTACGCAGGTGCTACTGTGTTCACGTGCTCTACACGTTCGACCGATTCGGCTGTCCGGTGGCGTGCCACGACGCCCTGAAATGGGATAGCTTCTATGCCCGGGTAAGCGCAGCCGGCGTCGGCAGACACGAAGACTTCGTCGGGCGCTTCCGTGTCCAGACCTACTTCCTCGGGCTCGACTTACGCGGCCGCGTCCCCTGGGGCCCCGACCCGCTGATCTGGGAGACATGGGTCTCCGAACCAACCGGGGAAGAGTGGCCGCGCTGGCGCCAGGTCGATTATTTCGGTCACGCCACTCAGCGGGCTGCTGCTGCGGCCCACCGCCAGATCGTTCTTGAAATGGGACGTGGCATCTACACGCCGAGCGGACGGCGTTGGGTCTTCGACGAAAGGCCCTATGCGCCTCCGAGCGGGATCAGCTGATCGCCGCGCCCACGGGTCCATTCGGCGTGGTGCGGATGTTACAGTCGCACCAACATGCGGCTGACACCCGGCGCGTTACTTCTTTCGTTCATGCTTCTCGGTTGCGGCAGCGTGTCTCCCAACAGAACGGGTAGCGCTGGCGCGAGTGGCGGCGGCCACCCGGGCAGCGGCGGCGCCGCCGGCGTCCCTAGTGGAGCGGCGGGAAGCACTGGAGCTGCTGGAACGTCTGGCGCCTCCGGTACCGCTGGTGCTGCCGGAGGAGCGGGAACCACTGGTGCCGATATGACCACGCCGTTCGTCGGCAACTCAAGACCTTCTCCGAAGGGCTCGATTCTTCGAATAGGGGATCGTGTCGGTCAAGATCGGGGGCACTTCGGAAAGGCTCCATCACCCTTCTCCAGTCAGCCGCCAGCCCGTCCCCGCCCCGGTCGGACCGTCCCCGCGGGCTTAGCCCAGAGCTCGCGCCGGGAGCACCCCTACCGGTGGCCGTCCTCTGCTTTCTCGGTTTCCCTTGCGGGGAGCCCCTCCGAGAAAGCGGCCGCGCCATCTCCCGGAGCTCGGCTGCCCCGCTCTTCGGTGAACGGTCCGGACAGGACCACAACCGAAAGACGGAGAACGAACATGACGACCTCGAACGGCAAGGCGATGAAGAAGTTGGTGGCGGTCCGCAAGGATCGGAACGACAAGAACCACTGGACCACGATCGGCGTGGCCTTCGAAAACGACGATGGAAGCTGGAACCTCCGCTTCGACTATCTCCCGGCAAACCCCGCCACCACCACCATCCAGCCAGCTCCGGGCCTTCGACCCCCGGGACGACGACCAGGCCCCCCAGCCCGAGTGACGGTGCCGGCGGCGTGGCGGCCGGCTGGTCTGGCCGCCACGCTCCGCCGCTTCACCCTCCGGACCCGCACCCGGCCGACCAGACCTCCTACGTCAACAGCTCCGACGTCAGCAGCTCCACCCGCCCCGCCAGCAGCGGCACTTCTCGCGCGACAGGGCGGCACTCCTCCGCGAGCTCGATGACGTCCACCAGGTCCCTCCGCCGGGCCGCTGGCGGGCGCATTCCATCCTCAGCAGCGGCCAACTTAAGCACCAGGAGATCGCTCACCAGCGCCAACCGCAACCGCTCCGCCCCAGCCGTCTTCGGATCGTCGCGACTGATGGCACGCCCACGGCGAAATTCTACGAAATCTACAACCCCAGCCCGCGGCACCGACCGCCCACCGACGCTGCGTGACCCACCCCGTCACGCCCCGCCCGACCCTCTTCCCTACCGCCTTCCGCCGGCCGGACACCGGGGCACGAAAAAAGTAGGTCCGATTTTTAGGCCTCGTCTCGATAACTCCGGCTGAAAGGACCCAGCCGCCATGAAAACACACAATCACATCGACCTCATCGGCTTCGTCGGGCGAGACCCGGAGGCCAGCACCACCGCTTCCGGGACCCCGATCGCCCGCTTCAACCTCGCCACGACCACCCGCTGGCGCGGCAAGGACGATCAGCCCCGCGAGCACACCGACTGGCACCGCATCGTGTTCTTCGGGCCCGCGGCCAATCAGATCGTCGATCACGTCCGCAAGGGCTCTCTCGTGCGCGTCGAAGGCGCGCTTCGGGTCAGCACCTACGAGAAAGACGGCGCCACCCGGACCTCCGTCGAGGTCCGTGGGACCGACTGGATCGACTTCGGAATCCGCGCGCGCGCTGGCGAAACCCCGATCGCCAACGACGTCGTCCCGCCTCACGCCGATCCGCCGGCCGACGACGACCTCCCTCTCTGAACCGCGACCGTCGACCCGACGCGACTCCCTACACCCCTCACCGGCCCTTCGCTTCGCTTAACCGCTTCACCACACCTCGCACTGGAGCCAACACCATGAAGACCAAGACCGCCCACCACCTGATTCGCAACCTCCATTTCCCCGTCGCTGCGGCCGTCGCCGCGATCCTCTTCTGCATCGGCGCCAACGCCTTCGCGGCGAGCGCGGGCATGCCCTGGGAAGGGCCGATCTCCCAGCTCGTGACCTCGCTGACCGGTCCCGTGGCCAAGGGCATCGGCATCGCCGGCATCGTGATTACCGCGCTGGGAATGGTGATCGCCGAGAGCGGCCACGCGATGAAGAAGTTCATCACCATCATCTTCGCCCTCTCGATCTGCTTCACCGTCGGACAGTTCGCGCTCCCGTTCCTGGGGTTCTCCGGCGGGCTCGCTCTCTAGAGCCCAACGATGGCGCCGCTACCCGAAGGCTTCGAGGTACCGATCCACCGCTCTTTGACCGCCCCGCTTCTCGTCGCTGGCCTCCCTCGAACCTTCGCCATCCTGCTGTGGACGCCGGGGATGGTCGTCATCCTCGGCCTCTACCAGCTCTGGTTCCTTCCTATCCAGATCGCCCTTCACTTCCTGTTCGTCCACCTCACGAAGCGCGAACCGCACTTCTTCGAAGTCTTCCAACGCGCGCTGCGCGCCCAACACCACCTCGAACCCTGAGGAGAACCTCATGTTCTCTCTCCGCCAGTATCGCCAACCGACACACCGGCTCCCCGACCTTCTTCCTTGGGCGGCCATCATCGACGGTGGCGTCATCCTCCAGAAGGACGGCTTTCTCCAGCAGACCCTCGCCTTTCGGGGACCTGATCTCGCCAGCTCGAGCCCCTCGGAGCTCGTGTCAGGCATTGCTCGTCTCAACAACGCCCTTCGTCGTTTCGGATCGGGCTGGACCCTCTTCGTCGAGGCCCAGAGGCGGGCGGCGAATGACTACCCCAGCTCCACGTGGCCAAACGTCGCCTCCTGGATCGTCGACGTCGAGCGGCGAGCAGCGTTCCAGCAGGCCGGCGCGCGCTACGAATCGTCCTACTACCTGACCTTCGTCTGGAACCCCCCGTCTGCGCGCGCGCGCCGCGCCGAAGCCCTCTTCTTCGAGGACCCGGAGACGGCCAAACCGAACGAAGAGATCCTCGACGTCATCGCTCAGTTCCGAAAACAGGTCGCCGAGCTGGCTGACATCATGGCCGGCGTCTTCCCCGAGGTCCGTCCGCTCGACGACGACGAGACCCTCACGTATCTGCACTCCACCGTCTCGATGAATCGCCACATTGTGCGTCGGCCCTCTGTGCCTATGTACCTCGACGGCATCCTCTCGGACATGGCCTTCACGCCCGGCGACGTTCCCATGTTGGGCAGCCATTACATCCCGACGTGCACCGTCGCCTCCTTCCCGCCGTCCGCCTACCCCGGGATTCTGGACGACCTCAATCAACTGCCGCTCGAATACCGCTGGGTCACCCGCTTCATCTTCTTGGACAAGCAGGACGCCGAGAGCGAGCTGCAGAAATACCGGAAGGGCTGGTTCCAGAAGCAGAAGGGCTTTCTCCAGCTCCTCAAGGAACAGGCGATGAAGCAAGAGTCCGCCTTCGTCGACGGCGCCGCGATCGCCAAGTCGGCCGACGCTGACGCAGCGCTCAACCTCCTCGGCGACGACCAGGTGGCCTTCGGGTACTTCACCGCCACCGTCACCGTCTGGGACACCGATCTCGAGAATGCCCGCCGGAAGGTCCAGACCATCAAGCAGGTGATCCAAGGCCGCGGCTTTGCCGTCAAGGACGAGTCGCTCAACTCCCGCGACGCCTGGCTTGGCTCGCACCCGGGCAACGTCTACGCCAACGTCCGGCGCCCGATCCTCCACACCGTGAATCTCGCCCACCTGATGCCTGTCTCCGCAGTCTGGGCCGGCGCCCCCGAGAGCAAACACCTTCGCGACGTCTCCGGCGTTGGTACCTCTCACATCACCTGCAGCACCAGCGGCGATACTCCGTTCCGTCTCAACTTGGCCGTCCAGGACGTCGGCCACACCCTCATCATCGGCCCCACCGGCGCCGGCAAGAGCACGCTCCTCGCCCTGCTCGCCCTGCAGTTCCAGCGCTATCCCGGTGCCCGCGTCATCATCTTCGACAAGGATCGCTCGGCCCGGGCGGCCACCATTGCCGTCGGTGGCGCTTACTACGAGCCCGGCAACGACGCCTCTGAGTTCGCCTTTCAGCCGTTAGCTCGGATCGACGAGCGGGCGGAGCGCCACTGGGCGACACAGTTCGTCCTCAACCTGATCGCAGCCCAGAACTACGAGCTGACACCCGCCCGCAAGGCCCGCGTCTCCGAGGTCGTCGCCCATCTAGCAACCATGCCGGGACCACACCGGACGCTCTCGGTCTTTGCAGGTCTGCTCGGCCCCGAGCTCGGCGCAGTCATCAAGCCCTACACCGTCGACCCCGCCGGCGGCCGTTTCGGCCAGATCTTCGACTCCCGCCAGGATCATCTCCGTCTCTCGCCCTGGGTCCACGTCGAGATGGGCCACCTCATGGCTCTGGGCGAGGAGGTGATCGTCCCCGCACTGGATTACCTCTTTCACCAGGTCGAGCAGTCCTTCGACGGCAACCCAACGCTCATGATCCTCGACGAGGCCTGGCTCTTCCTGAAGCACCCGAGCTTCGCCAGCCGCCTGCAGGCCTGGCTCAAGACCTTGCGCAAGAAGAACGTCTACGTGACCTTCGCGACCCAGGAGGTCGCGGACGCGGCCGACTCCCCCATCCTTCCCACGATCCTGAGCGCCTGCCCCACGAAGATCTACCTCCCGAACGAAGAGGCGCTCACGCCCAAGATTGCCTCTGCCTACGCCGGCTTCGGTCTCAGCGAGACCGAAATCTCGATCATCGCCCAAGCCCAGAAGAAGCGGGACTACTACTACCGCTCCGTTCACGGCCGCCGCCTTTTCACGCTCGATCTCGGGCCGACGGCCCTGGCCTTCGCGGGTATGTCGACGCCTGCCGATCATCGCATTCTCGACGAGATTGTCGCCGCGACGCCGCCCGACCGCCGAGCGGAAGCAATCCTTCGGAGCCGCGGCCTCGAGGCGGCCGCGGTGGCCGCCGCTGGCGCCGCCCGTCGAACCGCCCCGTTCCGATCCTGAGGAGGTACCCCATGCGCAGAACCTTCGTCCTGACCGCATTCCTGGCCGCCTTCGCTGCGACGGGCCGCCCGGCTCGCGCCCAGCTCGCCGTCGTCGACCACAGCAATCTCCTACAGAACATCAAGACCGCGCTCCAGACCGCCCAGCTGGTCATCAACACCGCGAACCAGTTGCAGGTGATGAAGACGCAGCTCCAGTACCAAATCCAAAACCTCAAGACCATCGACCCGACCTCGATCTCGGGACTCATCAGCGCCATCAACCAAGTCCAGATGACCTTCGCCACGCTCCAAGGCGACATCAACTCCATCGGCTACACCGCGAACGTCGTCAGCACCAACTTCAACCGTCTCTTTCCCGCGAATCAGAAGGCCTGGCAGTCAGCTCCCTACGCCAGCTTCAACTCCAGCTACGACAACTGGCACGCCGAGATCACCGCTTCGTCGCTCGCTGCCGTGCGCGCTCAGACTGTCATCTCGACGCTCGACGCCAACAACGCCGCCATTCAGAAGGCGCTCCTCACAGCGAACAGCGCATCGACCGGCGAGATTCAGCAGCTGCAGATCGTCAACCAGCAGCTCGCTCTCATCCACACGGAGCTCGCCAATCTCGTCCAGAACCTCTCCACCTTGGGCCGCGTGGTGACCGACTACATCGCCGCGTCCACCGGCGACCAGGAGATGTCCCGCGAGCGAAACCGACGCCGGCTCCAGAATTACACTTACCGTGGACCGCCCGCTCCGACGCTGACGAGGCTCCCCTAGCCCCCACAAACTTTACGCGGGTTGTGGTGCGAGCTTGCGCATGGCATTCCGACGGCGCCTTAGTTTAGGGCCGCTGGTCGCCAGCATGGCGGCGCCAGGCTATGCCGTCTCGACAGACCCCGCCGTTCGAGGCCTCCGCCGCGGCGCCTCTTTAAAGCGGGAACCCGAGCGCCATCTCCCGAGCTGTCGCATCCCTGAAGACGTGCCCCTGACGGACCTCGACGGACTGTCGTTGTCACGGTTGCGGCCCCCCCACAAAGTGCCGGCGCGCGCCCAGGGTGCTTTAGGGACACTCTGCGGTCGTACCGATCGAACTGCTACACACCAGACACTGGGAGCAGTCACCGCCAGGGCACGGTGCACAGGAGTTTTGCTGACAAAGATGTCCGTTGCATCCTACGTAGCTGCAATCACTCCCAGTCGGTGCGGGCGGATTCAGTTCACACCAGTAGTATTCGCGATCGCACGTGCCGCTTGCTGCGTCCACGCGGTGCAAGACGCCGGGGTTGGTGTCAACAGGGGTATCGCAAGATTGGGTCTCATTCGGCTGAGCCTCGAGTTGGCAGGTCCCGTTTACGCAGGTGCTCGTTTGAACGCTGCGGGTTTGATAGGGGCCACCACATCCGAGACTCCAGCGACAGTCGGACCACGGACCGTTGACAACGCCCGGGCAGGGAGGGTCACACGACGCGCCCGCATCCGGGGCACTGTTGCATGACGTGGCGCATGACTCGCCGCAGGCTATGGTTCCTGAGGGGCATTCACAAATGCAGGTCGTGGGATCCAGGACCTGGCCCGCTGGGCAAGTCACGTTGGTCGGGCACTCGCACATGCAAGCGTTCGGGTCGACCACCTGGCCACTAGAGCACGTGATGCCCGCGGGGCACGCGCAACCCGATGCAGTGCATACGAGATTGGCACTGCAGAGAGAAAGCCTTGGGCAGGATGAGTGACACAAATGATACAGCAGCAGCCATGCGTTTATTTGACAGACGGCGATATCTCCGGCTTTGGGCTCGTTCGCGCAGTCGGTGTTGAGGAAGGTGTCGAGCGCCGAACCGACGCAGTTATCAAATTCGGTAGCGCAGCCGCCCGCCGGTAAAGCGCCGACACCGAATGGACACATGTTCGGTGGTTCCGGGCCGTAAATAGCGTGGAGCGAGAAATGGTCGAGGCTAAAGAGAAGGTGCTGGCCGTCAGAGCCGACGACGGCTTCCGATTCGATGCTCCAAACGCCAGATTCTTGCCGCCACACGAAGAGGACCTGCCCCGGCGAGAGCGGCGCAGTGAGTTGGGCGCGGAGATAGACAGGAGCGGTCAGAGGCCCCGAGGGCTCGATATCCCAAGTACCGATCACCCCGGCGATTGTTGCTGACACCTGCACCGACGGGGCACTCGGCAGCGAGTGGAAAGGATCGAAGAAATCAATTCCTCCCACAGAAAAGGCGACTGGCAGATCGTCGACCCCGCTCGGGGGCAGAAGCACACTGCCGCCGTCAACTATCACCGAAGGTGGCGCGGACACTTGCTCGACGGCGGCATCAAAGTTGGCGGAACTCCCTGCCGCTCCCGTTGGTAGCTGCGATCCTTGCGAGTGACTCGAACAGGCGCTTCCCGTCGAGAAGATCGCGACACCCGCCGCGGCCAGCGAAATGCGTGTCGCCCCCCCGAAGCAGTTGCGCATTGTGACGATAGGAACGCGCAGCGTAGGGTCCGTCAAGTGGGTGGATCACGAGCAGCATCTCACCGTGGGCGTCCAATAGTGCTCCCGGCAGAGCCCGCAGGGCCCGATGTGATCTCGCTTCTGGCTGCCGCGCTGACCCGTTAGGCGCCACAGTAGTCGCCCAAGCGGCGCTTTCTAGGACACTTTTTCGCCCCTGCTCTCGACAACCAGGGTGCGATGACCTTCAACGTCCTCACCGGCACCCTCACCACCTTCATCAACGCGCTCTCTGGCGCCCAAGCCCGCGTCGGAGCTGCAGGAGGCCTCCTCAGCGGTCTCGCCATCATCGAGATCGTGACCTTCTGCCTCTGGATGGCCCTCGACGGCGGCTCCGTCTCCGAGCCTTTCAAGAAGTTCATGCAATTGAGCTTCTGGTGTTGGTTCGCCGCCCACTTCCCCGCCCTGGTGAAGTTCTTCTCCGACTCGCTGGTCCAGATCGCTCTCAGCGCCGGCGGTGCCGGCGGCAACGTCGGGCTCATCCTCGACCCTTCCAAGATCGCTGGCATGGCCCTCGACGTCACCCAGCCCCTCGTCCAGTCGATGCAGGACGCCGGCATCACCCACCTCGGCGACCTCATTCTCGACGCTATCTGCTACGTGATTCTCGTCGCGTCCTTCTTCCTGATCGCGTGCCAGGTTTGCATCGCCGTCATCGAGTACTACCTGGTCGTCACCCTCGCGAGCTGCCTCATCCCCTTCGGCATCTCGCAGCACACGCGATTTCTCGCTGAGAAGGCAATCGGCGCCGCCGTCGCCGTCAGCGTCAAGCTCATGGTCCTCTCGTTCACGGTGGCACTGATCCAGCCCGTGTTGGGCCAGCTCCACTTCAGCTCCACAGGGAACGAGGTCCTCCTGAACGAATCGCTCGCGATGTGCCTCGTTTGCATCCTCTTGGCGATCCTCGTCTGGCGCGCACCAGGCTTCGCCGCCGACCTCCTCGCCGCATCCCCGTCGCTCAGCGCCAACGCCGTCGGCCAGCACGTCACCAGCGCGGTCTCCACCGGTGCTGCCGTCCTTTCGGGCGGCACCTCGTTGGGGGCTCAGGCCGCTACTGCCGCCGCCTCCGGCGCGGCGGGCGGTGGTAGCCGGGGCGGCGGCGCTGCCGGCGCCTTCCAGCATCTCGCCTCCGCCCTCCACTTGGGCGGCCGAGGAGGCGGAGGCTCCGGCGGTACGGGAGCGGGCGGCCGGGACAGCGCCACCGTGGCCAGCAACACCCGTCCCGACGCCGCTTCCGGCGGCCGGAACGGCGCGTCGAGCGGCGGCGCAGCCAAGGCCGGCGGAGCCAGCGCGAATAAATCGCACGTCTAAGTCCGATTTTAGGTCCCTTTTTCGGGGCTCCTTTCGACAACTCGGGCGTGATGAAAAACTCTCGCCCCTCCTGGCGCCCCGCCGAACCCGCTGAGACCCCCTACCTCAAGGCCCGCCAAGAGTGGGACCTCCGCATGGGAGCCGCCACCGTTCAGGCCGCCAACTGGCGCCTCGCGACCTTCGCTCTCATCGGCCTCCTGTTCTTCGCCTGCTGCGGCCTCCTCTACCTCGCCGCCCAGCCCAAGGCGATCCCCCACATCGTCGAGGTCGACAAGCTCGGACAGCCCACCTATCTCGGCCCGCTCGACAAGGCCGCGCTGCGCGACTTCAAGCCTTCGACCGCGTCGCTCCACTACCACCTGCGTCGCTTCATCTTCGACACCCGCGAGATCTCCTCCGACCCCGCGGTCCTCAAGCGCAACTGGATCGACGCCTACAAGCTCGTCACGTCGAACGGCGCGAACCAGCTCAACGCCTACGTCCACGACCACAACCCGTTCGACCAGCTGCAGGCGCAAGTCCGCGTCAGCCTGCAGGTGTCCGTCATCGTCCAGATCACCCAGGAGACCTGGCAGGTCGACTGGACCGAGACCACCTGGGACGACCACGGCAACCCGACAGGCACCGCCGCCTGGCGCGGGACGTTTCACGTCCTCCTTCGCGTCCCCGAGAACGCCGATCAGCTCGCGCTCAACCCGCTCGGTCTCTACATCGACGAGCTCCATTGGGCCCGCCTCTCGACACCCATCGCCGCCGAAAGGACAACGCCATGAACCGACTGACCCATCAAGCGCTCGCCCTCCTCTTCCTCCTGCCAGCGCTGTCGTGCGCCGGCCGACAGCCGCCGCCGAACTACGTGCGCGCCGAACCGGTGAAGGACCCGCCGCCGAAGCCTGTCGTCGTCGAGATTCCGAAGGTGATGCCCATGCCAGGCCAGTTGAAGCACAGCGCGGTGCCGATGGCCGTCGCGGTCCGACACACGACGCCGGCGGCGCACAGCCGCCGGCCCTCCGACGTCATCCGCGAGGCCAACCGGAAGGCCACCGAGGGGCCCAAGGCCGAGGAGTACATCAACGCTATCATGACCTACGACTACGCGCCGGGAACGCTGTTTCAAATCTACACCGCCCCCGAGCACCTCACTGACGTCCAGCTGCAGCCCGGCGAGCACCTCGTGGGCAAGCCCGCCATCGGAGACAACGTCCGCTGGATTCTCGCCAAGAGCGCGTCCTCGTCGGGCGGCAGCGAGCAGCCGCACATCTACATCAAGCCCACGCGGCCCGATCTCGAAACCACCCTGGCGCTCAACACCGATCGCCGGTCGTACATCCTCGAGCTGCACTCGTACGACGACACGTACATGGCCGCCGTCGCCTGGCGTTACCCGCAGGACGACGCCGCTCAGCTGGAGGCAGGCCTTGAGCAGCAGGCGGCCCTCAGCGCCGCGGCCACGCCGACCGCCGTCACCGTCGACCGACTCAATTTCAACTACGGCGTCGCCGTGATGAACGGCCGCCCGCAATGGGTGCCCGCGCAGGTGTTCGACGACGGGCACAAGACGTACATCCGCTTCCCCGAAGCGATGCTCGATCGCGAGGCGCCCGCGCTGTTCGTCCTCTCGAGCACCGGCGATACGCAGCTCGTGAACTACCGCGTGAAGAACGACACCTACATCGTCGATCGCCTCTTCGAATCGGCGGAGCTGCGCATCGGCCAGCAGAACCAAGAAATCGTCCGGATCATCCGCACCCGTTAACGAGGAGCCCACCATGGACGACACGACAACACGCACGATGTTCCCGCCGGACTTGGAGCACACCGGCAGCCGCGACGTGCCGGTTCCCCTCCGCCCGCTTCCGCAGGCGCCGGGCCACGAGGCGCACCCCGACCTCATCGCTGAGAACACGGGCGCTCGAGGCGCGGGCGACGCCGGCGACGAGCTGCGCGCGGACGGGGAACCGCCTACCCAGATGACTTACGCTACCCGGCTTCCACCTGATCACCCCGGCCTGCAGCTCGAGAAGCCCCAGGCCCGCAGCCTCCGCCGCGGTCCAATTCTGCTCATCGGCGGGGCTCTCACGGCCGCCGTCCTACTCGCGGCCGCGGTTGCCTTCTCGCCCCGCTCTCAACAAGCCCACGCCGCCACCGCGCCCGACACCGACAGCCAGACCAAGGGCGTCCCCATCCCCGAGGCCGTCGAGAACGCTCCCGGCAACAACGCCGATCTCCACCCCCAGCCCCCGAAGCTCGGCAAGCCCCTGCACGGTGCCGATCTTCCAGACGATCAAGCACCGACAGCCGAGCGCCGCGGCGCCGGTTCATTCGGCCACTCCTCTTTGCGCGAGACGATCCGCGACGAGCGGCAGAAGGCCGTCGGCTCGTCGATTCTCGTCGACATCGAGGGCTCTGGCACCGACACCCTAGGCGGCGCGGCCGCCAACGCCGCCGCGGCTCTCCTCGCCGGCACCGGCGCTCCCGGCACCGCGAAAGCGGACTCGCCGCAACAGCTCCCGCTCGGAGGCGCTGGCACTGGTGATCCGAACATGCAGCAGCACAAGTCGGACTTCCTCGCGCGCGACGGCGTCAACACCGCGACCTATCTCAACCAGCCCGTCATCATGCCCAGGAGCCCCTTCGAGGTGAAGGCCGGCACCATCATCCCGACGACGCTTCTCACGCCCATCAACAGCGATCTGCCAGGCACCATCATCGGCCAGGTCCGAGAGAACGTGTACGACACGGTCTCCGGCAACTACCTGATCATCCCGCAGGGGTCGAAGCTCCTGGCCACGTACGACTCGGCGGTCTCCTACGGCCAGGAGCGCGTTCTTCTCTGCTGGAACCGCGTCATCAGGCCGGATGGCATCTCGATCTCCCTCGAGTGCATGCCAGGAGCCGACCTCGCTGGGGCCTCCGGCATCGCCGACGAGGTCAACCACCACTGGTGGCGAATCATCACCGGCGTCGCGCTCGGCACCTTGCTCTCTGCCACCGCTGAGCGCGCGGCCGGCAACCCAAGCGGGTACCAGCCCACGATCGCCCAGGGCTGGGCCGCCAACGCCGGCGGCGCGGTCAACACGGCGGGCCAGCAGATCACGCAGAAGAACCTCGCCATTCAACCAACCATCACCGTCCGCGCTGGCTACAGCGTCAACGTCATCGTCACCAAGGACATCGTCTTCCCGCCCTACACCAACCAAGGAGGTCCCCGATGAAGTCCGCCGACTCCGTGTTTTCAAAGGAGCTCGACGAGCATGTCGGCAAGCTCTCGGAGCGCCTTCCTGAAGTTCACCACCTGTCGGACTGCATCGACTCCGTCCGGCTCGCGGGGGCGCTGTTGGCGCGGATTCTCGGCCGAGCGATCGACGAGGGGTCGCTCGGTACTACCGTCACTCTGGCCGAGGCCCGCGCCCAGCCGGCTTACTCCATCGCGGACGCGGAAAAGATCTCCAAGAAGCTGAGGGCACTCGCCCGCTACCGCGGCGTCACCCCGGTCCTGAACACCTGGGGCCTCGTCATGCGGCTCGCGCCGGAGCTCGTCGCTCTGATCGACGACGGTTACTCGCACGAGGACGTCAACGACGCGCTCCTCTGCCTCGGCGTCGACATCGCGCCTCTGCTCGCCCGCCGCTGACCGTAGCGCCCCCGCTTTTGCCACGCACCTGTTCCCCACCACCAGCAAGGAGACCACCATGAACCGTGAACACATCAGCACCGCAACCCTCGTCGGCCGCCTCGGCCAGAAACCGGAGCTCGGCGAGACCAGTGAGGGCGTGAAATTCGCCCGTCTCAACATTGCCACCTCGGAGCGCTACACCGACCGGGGCGGAAACATCCGCGAGGACACCCAATGGACTCGCGCAGTCGCCTGGGGCGATATGGCCGAGAAGGTCGCCGCCGACTTCGACAAGGGCAAGGGCGTCAGCCTCACCGGATCGCTCCGGGTCAACAGCTACGAGAAGGACGGGGCCAAACACCGCGTCCTGGAGCTGCACATCGACTCGGCTGCCCCCGCCATCGAGAACTTCACCTCGATGAACGAGGCCCAGCTCATCGGTGTCGTTCGGAGCGTCGAGCAGAAGACCCTCCAGAGCGGCGCGACCCTCACTGCCGTCAGCGTCGCGACGACGACCGTCCAGAACGGCAAGGAGCGCGACGACTGGCACAACGTCACCATGTGGGGCAAGACCGGCGAGCTCGCGCTCAAGGAGATCAGCGCCGGCGACACGATCTCCGTGAACGGCTCCGTCCGCCACAAGAGCATCCCAGGCCCCGAGGGCGTCGAGCGCCGCCTGTCCGGCATCGACTGCCGGCAGTTC
Source organism: Polyangia bacterium (assembly GCA_035546895.1). Lineage (GTDB taxonomy): Bacteria > Myxococcota_A > Polyangia > Fen-1088 > Fen-1088 > JADGRB01. Next base: position 12,999 of record DASZVW010000179.1, on the reverse strand, counting down.
CAGGTCCTCGAGCGCACCCAGGAGCGGCAGCAGGCGTCGGAGCAGGCCAAGGCACCCGAGCGCGAGCCGGCCACGCCGCCCCCGCCAGCTCGCGCGCGCGGCCGCCAGCGCGGCAAGAGCGTCGAACGCGGCATGTGACACACCGCCGGGCGCGGGCTGACCGCGCCCGGCTCTCTTCTTGCCCATTCCCACCCTTCACACCCATCCGAGGAGCATCAAGTCATGAAGCCCGTACACGCCAACTGCGCCACCATCGCCGGAATCGTCGACGAGATACTCGAACTCGAACTCAACCGAGTCGGTCGGCCTGTGCTCAAGTTCTACTTGAACACCACCGCCGAGTTCAATCCCGGCCGTGACATCGCTGATAGACAGCGCTGCATCGCTGTCGGCGAGACGGCATCGCAGCTCGCGAAGACCATTCGCGACGGCGCCGCCGTGCGCGTCGACGGTCCCCTCCTGGTGAACAGTCGCGCGCGACGAGACCTCTACCAGCGCATCGCCAAGATTTCCGTTCGCAGCGCGACAGTGATCCACCCCGCGCCCACGGCGCGCCAGATATTCGCGCGCGTCCTGGCGCTTCCCGAGCTCGAGCGGCCGCACGACTGCCCTCCTCCCAAGCTCGAAACCTATGCCCAAAACCAGATCCACCTGGTCGGGAAGGTCATCGCGATCGAGAACGACGACGGCCTCCCCCGGGTCACCGTTTCGACCCGCTCTCCTTTCCCGGCAACCCATGACGTCGTCTTCTGGGGCGACGCGCTCGAGCCGGCCCTCTGCGTAGGCGCCACCGCCGAGGTCAGGGGACTTCTCTATCACCACCTGGAGAACTGGAGCGACGGCCAAGTCCGTCTGTTGTCGCGCGTCCACTCCGAGAGCGTCCGGGTGTTCGACGGTACCTCCTTCCCAGTCGCGTCGCATCCGACCTTCAGTCGCCGGGCCCTGGCCGAGGGCGCCATCCGCCTCAACTGATCCGGCGCGGTTCCAACAACCCAAGGCCTCCCACCGTCCGTCATCGAACGCGCATTCGAACTCTTCGACAACCTGATTGACCAACCACTGGAGTCCTGACCAATGCGCCGTCTCTTCGTCGCCGAGAAGCCGTCCCTCGCCCGCGCGATCGCTGACGTCCTTCCGCAGCCACAGCGTCGCGACAACTACATCGAATGCGGAGCCGACCTGGTCGCTTGGTGCGCAGGCCACATCCTCGAGCTCGCGGAGGCAGACGCCTACGACCCTGCTTTCAAGAGCTGGCAGCTCGAGCACCTTCCGATCACGCCGACCGAATGGAAGCTCGCCGTCAAGACGCCCGACTTGCTCAAGACCATCAAGGCCCTCCTCCCTCGCGTCGACGTCGTGGTCAACGCCGGCGACCCGGACCGCGAGGGCCAACTGCTCGTCGACGAGGTCCTCCAATACCTCGGCTTTCGCGGGCGGGTGGAGCGCATCCTCATCAGCGACCTCAATCCGAGTGCGGTACGCAAGGCCCTCGGCGCCCTCCAGCCCAACTCCAACTTCCGCTCCCTCTACGACGCCGCGCTCGGCCGCCAGCGCGCCGACTGGATGTACGGCATCAACATGACCAGGCTCTACACCGTCCTCGGCCGACAAGCCGGCTATCAGGACGGCGTCCTCTCCGTCGGCCGCGTGCAGACGCCCCTCCTCGGTCTGATCGTCCGGCGCGACCTCGAAATCGAGAACTTCGTCGCGAAGCCTTACTTCTCGATCGTCGCCGACGTCGCCGGCGCCGCCCATCCCTTCGCTGCCAGCTGGCGGCCGGGCCCGGCGGCCGACTCGGCCCTCGACGATGAGAGGCGGCTCGTGAGCAGCGCCGTTGCCGGCGCCATCGACCGCAAGATCGCGGGCCAACCGGCTACGGTGGTGAAGGCGACCCGCGAGAAGAAGTCCGAGGCCGCCCCGCTGCCGTACTCGCTGTCGGACCTCCAGATCGACGCAGGTCGCAAGCTGGGGCTCAATCCCAAGACCGTCCTCGACGTCTGCCAGGCGCTTTACGAAACGCACCGTCTCGTCACTTACCCCCGCTCGGATTGCTCCCATTTGCCGGAAGGCCACCTCGCCCAGGCGACCGATGTCGTCCGGGCGATCGCCGTCGTCGACCCTCAGATCGCTGCCGCGGCCGCCGCGGCGGACGTTTCGATTCGTTCGAAGGCGTGGAGCGACGCGAAAGTCACGGCTCACCACGCGATCATTCCGACTCCGCGACCCGAGAAGTCGGGAGGGCTGTCGAAAGACGAGCTCGCTGTCTACGACCTCATCGCTCGACGCTACCTCGCGCAATTTTGTCCACCCTTCGAGTACCACCAGCTCGAGGCAGAACTCATCGTCGCTGGAGAACGCCTCATCGCCACCGGCCGTCAGCCGATTGCTCCGGGGTGGCGCCGCCTTTATGAGGCTCTCACGGATGATGAGCAGGGCGGCGGAAATGATCCCGACGCTCCAGCCGCAGAGAACGATGTCGACCCCCACTCTCCCATTCCGCCCCTCCAACGTGGGCAGGTCCTGCGCGTCGCCCAGACGCGCATCGTTGCCAAGAAGACGAAGCCACCGCGTAGATTCACGGCCGCTAGCCTCGTCCAGGCGATGACCGGAATCGCTCGGTACGTTTCGGACCCTCGGATCAAGGCTCTTCTCCGCGAGACCGACGGGATAGGAACACCAGCGACACAAGCAGCGATCATCCAGCGCCTGTTCGATCGCAAGTACGTCGAAGAGAACAAGCGCCAGATTTACTCGACACCGACGGCGCGGGCGCTCATCCGATCTCTTCCGTCCGTCGCCACGCAGCCGGACATGACCGCGCTCTGGGAGTCGACACTTCGAAAGGTCCAGGACGGCCAGGCTCCGCTCGACGGATTCCTTCACGCCGTCCGAAAGCAGCTCGGCGAGCTCGTCGCCCGGGCCAAGAGCGCGGGGCCGCTGAATCTCCCTGCCGTCGAGATTCGACCCTGCCGCTCGCCAGGCTGTAGCGGCTCGCTCCGAAAGCGCCCCGGGAAGAGCGGTGCCTTCTGGGCCTGCTCGAACTACCCGACCTGTTCCTTCACTCAGGACGCCGACCAGCAGCACACCAGGCATCGGCGACGGCGCCGCAACGCCGGAAGACCATCGTGAGAGGTACGAGGTAGGTTAGCTGCGTGGGATCGAACGGTTCTTCTTCTTCGCCCCGGCCCGTGCCGACTTCGATTTGCTTGGTCCTAGCTTCGCGGCGCGGCGGGCCTCTCGGTACTTCTTGATCTTCGCCTTCGCGACGTCCTTGTGCTCGGCGCACACCATCCCAAAGATCGGCGCGGCCGGGTTCTTACAGCCCGGAACGGGACACAGTTGTCTCGGGGGTCTCTTTCTGGATGTCCCGCCGAAAGCGGCTCCCGATAGCTTCGGAGGACGTCCGAGTCGCCCACCACCGAAAGCGCTAGCAACCGCAAGCCGGGCGCGCTCAAGGGTCTGGCTCTCCAAGAGAGCTCCGAGGCGGCTCGTGAACTCTTCAACCAGGGTCTCGACAGTACTCATGAAGTCCGCACCCTACCGTAGGCTCTCCGCTGGTCAAACCGCTTTCGATACGGGCTAATACGGGATGCCGAGAGTGGCGAGAGTCGCTAGACTCCTCCGATGGCCTACAGTCCCGAAAGCGATCGAAGAGTCATCGTTCAACGAGCGGAGATTTCAAACGTGCTTGTAGACTTGCGTGCTCTCAGCGAGCGCGCAGAAAACACATGGTCCAAGAATCTTCGCTCCCGGGGGTACGCCTGGAATCGCCTTGTTGGGGCAGGCTTTGCTCTGTGGCGAGCGATTCCGCTGATCCAACAGAGCGCGGAAATCGCGGCGGAGACCGATCGCGACGGCAAGATCCAAGTCCAACACGGAGAGCGAATACTCGACGAACTGATTCAACACAACCGCGTCAACTACGAACAAGAGCGACGCTCCTCCTATTGGATGGCTGGGTTCTACTTGAACGACGCTGAGGATAGAATTATCAGCGTAATCACCCACGACCTAAAGATGGAAGCCGGGATTGACACGATCTCTAGCGTGAAGAAGGTCGCTGAGAATGTCGCTACGCGGTGGCAGTCGGGCGGGCGAACGGAGAGATGGAACGAAGCGATGAAGGCGGTGAAGGATCTGGCGGCATTTCTCTCGGCCGCGAAGGACTCCTAGGGAACTCCAACGTGAAGGCTGATCTCTTCTCTGGCCGCGGGGATTAGAAGCGGTCGATGGATCGAGGCATCGAACGGTGACGCCGGGTGCGCCCCGGTCAGAAGCTCCGAAAGCGAGCAGGTTCCTAGGCGTTCATCGCCTTAAGAATCGAGCCCGGAGCTGGACCGCTCAGATCAGACTCGCCGGTTCTGGGCGTGCATCCCTCGGTGCCTGGAGCACGGAGCTTGAGGCCGCGCAGGCGTACGACCGCGCTGCCCTACATTATCGAGGGCCGGACGCCCCGCGGAACTTCCCCCGAAGGCGCTTGGTACCCGCGGACGCGAGCGCCCTGCAGAACGAGGCTAGGCAGCTATCGAAGCTCTCAGCGACAAGCCGTTTTCGAGGTGTTGACGCTGCCTCCCCGTGGTGGCGGGCACAGATCCACGCTGGCGATGACCGAATCCACCTCGGACATTGGAGGAGTGAAAAGGAGGCGGCAGAGGCGCACGATCGGGCGGCGGTCTTCCTGCGAGCTGACCGAACTCATCTGAACTTTCCGCGCCGGCGGCTAGCGCCCGCCTCACCCGCAGACCTACGGACGGCCGCGAGGGACTCACGCGCCTCCGATACGCTCACCAGCAGGTACCGGGGGGTCTTCCTCGTCGCACGAGACTCTTGGCGACCCTGGACGGCACAGATAGGGGTCCCAGGCCGACGCCGCATGCACCTCGGCACCTGGGCGACCGAGAAGGATGCCGCTCGAGCGTACGACCGCGCAGCCCGCTACTACCTTGGTGATGCGCCGGTGCTGAACTTTCCGCGAGAGCGGGCCGCGCCGGCAGACGCGGCTGCCATCGTGAGCGAAGCGAGGAAGGAGGGAAAGCTGGCCAAGTCGAGCCGCTACATCGGGGTCTCGTGGGACTCACGGCAAGGCGGCTGGCGCGCACAGATTGCGCACAACGGGCGGAACACAGCGCTCGGGATCTTTCCGAAGGAACGCGCCGCCGCTGAGGCCTACGACGCCAGGTCTATCGCTCTTCGGGGAGATCGCGCGCGGATCAACTTCCATCCCGTCACGGGACGGCAGGTCTGGGGGAAGCGAGTGAGTGAGTGTGATGGTCGAGGGAGGGGGTGATCTAGACACCTATCGGGTGGCTGAGCCGCGCCGGTACATCCCGATTCGACGCGATCAATGCCTGTCGAGGCGTCGCAGCTGGATCGGTACGTACGCGCTGCCATATGCTTTCGGCAGCCGCAGCGTCGCCCTCGTCCGTCAGAAGGCGCGCCCTTACTATCAGCGCTTCAGCGAGTGTATCGCCTCTCGCGTCAACCGAAGCAGAAGCAGCATCAAGGTACTCGCGCGCCCGTTCAACATCACCGGTGAGCCGCGCAAGTTCGCCGAGTTCAACGAGCGCTTCAGGATACGTTCCATAGAACAAATCCTCCTCGGCGAGCACAGAGTCCAAATCCTGTCTGGCATCGTCAAGGTGTCCAAGGTCCCTTAGCAGCGCCCCCCGAAGAACATGAGCTTCGGCTTTCTGCTGGGGCGAAATATCGTCGGTGCGGAGGATCATTCCCAGGTCGTCAAGAGCATCGCCGCTTCGACCGAGCTGAACGTATGACCTGCTACGCCTAATCAGGGCGATATAGCGGCGATCGGCAGATGTCTCACGCAGAGCAAGCACCGCGGCACGATCGGCGATCGATTGCTCATGAAGGCCACGGCGTCCAAACACGTCTGCGCGGTTGTTCAGCGCACACGCGCGCGCTTCATCGGAAATCATCGAAGCCGAAATCACGTCACTCCAGTCGGCAAACGCCTTATCCTCGTTCTCGATGAGGTGGTAGACGATCCCACGGTTATTGACTGCCGCCGCGACGATGTCAGAAGCGCCACGAGCGAGAGCGATCGCCGCTTCGAACCGCGACTGAGCCTCGGAGTAGTTCTCCTCGGCGAAGAGGAATATGTTGCCAAGGTACAGCTCGGCCAACGCGAGCGCTCGCGCAACGTGTTCCTCATCTGAATGTTTCCGAACGAGCTCGCGCAGTGCTGAGAGCAGGCGGCCCGTCATCGGGTCAGTGCTCCGATTGGCCACGCGTATGAGATCAGCCACCAGGCGTCCCCATCGACTTCGCGCTAGCGGCGAGTCCGTCGGCAACGCGCAGAGCACTTCAAGGCCTGGATCGCCCGGGAAATCGGACGCTGTTCGCACCACGAAGTCACAAACGTCGTCCGGCTGAATCTTCCAGCCTACGACCAAGAGCTTCCGCGCGGCGAAGTGAGAGCCGTCTCCAGCGGTTAAGCGATCGAGGACGAAGCGCTCTCCCAAGATATCCGGTTGCAACCCGGCAAGAGCTGGGTCCGCATTTGTCGCGGCAACCGCGTCGCGGTACACACGCGGCTCGATGAGGTCCGGCACGGGAAGCAGCGGTCCAACGTCTGTCGCCGAAAGAAACGCAAAGCCGTCAGATCTAGGGAGAAGGCCGCCGACCATTGTGGCGAGGGTCATCAGCTGTTCGATCCTCTGTCGCTGTTCCTGGTCCGGCAATATCTGTACTCGTCGGGCCGCTTCCTTTTTCAAGACAAGTCTCAGAACGTCCGAATCGGCGATGCCGTGGACCATGTCGTTCCCGGGGTACGCAGCCGCGATCATTCCAAACAGCGGGCGCCCGAGCGGGTCCACGATTCGCATCCGCGAATCGAATGCTTGTCCGGATGTCTCTGACCAGGACCTACTTTCCAATCGCGCCACATCCTCCGCTATCGATCGGAGTGCCGTCGACGCGAGGGGCCCGAGACGCAGCGGTTCGTCGTGTTCTGCTTCAAGGAGCTCCGCGCACTCGCTCTGGCTATCCTCTCGAAGGAATCTCGGCCACCATGATCCCTGCTCGCGCTCAAGAAGCAGAACACGCACAGGGTGGGGAAGGTGCGGAGCTGCGCGTACCAGTTCTTGAACCACACCACTTGCCTCGGCGACTCGGCTTGCGACGTAGTCCACTACGATCAACGTGGGTCGGGCGGGACGAAAATGGGACCAACGCCGAAACGCGTCGGTCCGGCTTAGGAAACCAGCAGCCCACTCCGGCTGTGTTTGACGGCAGACCTCCAGCGCGAGCCGACTTTTGCCCGCACCGGCAGGTCCGGTCATGAGCCACCACGAGACCTTCCGATCTTCTCTCAAGAAGGTCGCCAACCGAGCCCGCTCGTCGTCTCGCCCCACGAACGTGGTCGCGCGGGAAGAAAAGGTGAGCCAGGACACCGAGGGATCAGAATCGGGCAAGCGCAGAAGTGGCTCGTCAGGACCTTCCGGGCGGGCGGGAGTATCGAGGCGGGAGCGCGCGAGCGCCTCCGCTGAAGTTCTCCACGCCAACAGTACTGCTTTGGTGAATCGCGACTCGTCGCTGTCGATCAGCGTGCCGCACCACCGACAGAGCCAAATGCCGTTCGAGATAGACGAGCGGTCAGTGGGGCTCAGCTCAGGATCGAAGCGCGGACCACCCTCGGCCGCGGCGGTTATGTGCGCAGCTACGCCTACATTCATGGTCCCGTCTACTGTCGACGCGGGCCCACTCGTGTCTCGACGGCAATCTGGATTCGAGCAGCGGTTGCCGGCGCGGGTTGCCAATTTCCGCGCCACAGGTTTTGTGAAGTCGTCACGCCCCGACATCGTGCTCTCCGCGATGTCCTATCGTAGTCGATTGCACGCGGATGGAGGTATCGATCGCTGCTACGCCCGACGTGGGCCGCGGCGAGAGGTCTAGTCGCGGGGTAACATCGGGTGGTCGCCCAGGCCGGTCAACTGCCAACGGGAGCTTGATGTCCCTTCGCCAGGGTCGACCGGGGCACCATGGAGTTCCTCGACCGGTGTACGATCGCGCTACATGGACGACCGTACGTTCACGAGAGCTGACGGTGCCACCGCCATATACTTCCGACCGAAACGCCCGGAGTTCGAGGCCATCGAGGTATGTGAGGTCGAGAGCAGGATTCGTGACGCTTTGCCGGGGCTCGACGAGGGCGCATATGAGGAGCTCGCCGACAGTGCCACGCTCTGGACCCCCGTGCCCGAAGCGCTGAACGAATATCTGCGAAAAGCCATCTTCGACTTGCAGGAAATCAGCGAGTTTCTGGGCGCGAATGAACCGACGGAGCATACCTTCTGGCCGTGGAGCGAGCTTAGGGACGAGCTGTTGCAGTTCACAACCCGACTGCACCGGCTCCGGGACGCAGTCGATAGGACGTGCGATCACGAGCTACTGGAGCCGGCGCCGGAGGCTGATAGACAGAACAAGGTGATCATGGAGGCCGCGACGGCGAAGGGATTTTCAGTGCCGCCGTTCGAGAGCGGTTCACGTCAGTGCACGAGTTGCGGGACCGTGTGGGGCCCCGGGCAGCAGAAGCCGCAGCGAATGCTTTTACCGCGGGCCTACTATCCGAAATACGCGAGTCGGCAGCGGCCCGGACGTGGCGCCTTTCTCTACTTCGCGACCGAGCTACTGCGAAGGCACGGCCTCAAGAAACTGGAGGCGATGAAGTGTGCGTCGAAGGTGATCGACATGTTTTGGATTGGCGATGGCCCACCCTACACCGAGCTGCAGCTTGAGGACGTGCACCGGAGGGGGAGAGAGTCATCGGAGCAGAACCAATTCATCACAGCTCGAGAATTCTCCGAAATACCCGCCTCGCTCCGCAGAGAAGGCGCTCGGGATCGGTTCATATGGCTACGCGTTCCGTCGGCAAGTGCAGCAACGGCGCCATAGCTGAGGCTGTCGCGAGAATAGACCCCGCTCTTCTCGCTTCGAGAATAGCCCCCCCCAAAGTCATCCTGGATCCGCCTCTTCTTTGGGGCGTGGGTCTCCGGCAAATTTCGAGGATGCAGATGCGAATCCTCGAGCGATTGAGAGGCCACGCGGTCGTTCCGCTCGTGGTACCGCCGGGTACCCACCGACGCCGAAAGCGCCCGGCGTCGCTCTGGAGCCGAATTGACTGGGGGAAGGTCGCGACTGCGGTACTCGTTGCCCTCGTCGGCGTGGTGCAGGCTCTAGTTACACGGCGCCACTAGACAGAACCTTCGGCCTGGAGTTCGCCGTGCTCGAGGGGATGGCCGCTACCAAGGGATGCCAACCCGCTTCCAGATCCATCCCCACATCCGCCAGAACCCCAGGGCCGCAGTTCCTCCTGCCAGCGCGAACCAGAGCCCGTGTCGGTGAGGTGGCGCGAGCTGGCTCGCAACGTCTGCCACCGTCAGAGCCATGGCGAAGGTAAAGGCGCCCTGCGCTCCAAACGCTGTGAGGCGAAGGGCGGTCTTGAACCGTGGAGGTTCCTCGCCGTGGCGCATTCCTAGTTGGGCTCACCTGATATTGGACGGCGCAGGATCATCGGGGTTCGGCCCTCGTACTTCGCGGCGAGCTCTCGCGTTGCGGCTAGGAGCTCCGCCCGCTTCACCTCGTCGGCCGTCGCCCACAGACGGTCCAAATCATCGAGTGGCGGACCTTGGTGGTCACAGTGGCCGTGGCGCTCTCCGCAGTCGTGGCACAGCGGCCCATCGCACAGCCAACAGAGCCACCCTGGCGAGTCCACGACGGTATTGCATCGCCGACATCGATTCTCCCCCATCTGAGTTACCGTACCACCCGGCCTGGTCTGCCGCGCCGCGGCAAGGACCGCCGCAGCTCACGGGCGCCAGATTCCCGTTCGAATTCAGGTCCCTTTTTCGGGCCCGATCTCGATAACTCCACTGTGTTTGGAGCGGTTACCACCTGGCGGTTTTCCACGTCGAACTATCCCCGGCGTCGGGCCCCCGCTCGGGCGCTCGCGGCGACAATAGGTGACGGGCCGTGAGGCGGCCCGCTTCACGGCTCCCTGCCTCGGCTGCTCGACGGCGTGATCGCCGGCTCCCACCGAGGGTGGTCAGACACATGGTGTCCGCCTCCGGCCCCGCGAATCTCTCGGGTACTTCCGCCGTCATTTCCTCGCTGGCTGTGCCAGGAACGGGTAGCGCATCGCGAGCATCTGCCCTTAGACTCCAGCTCTCTTTCGCTAGGACGGACGATGAGTACGCGGTTGCAGAGCTCACGCGCATTCTCAAGCGGATCGCCAGCCGCCATGGCGGTTGACGCTCCCGGGCCTGGCCTCCGCGCCGTCATCTACGCGCGCGTTTCATCGGTAGCACAGCGGGACCGGCATACGATCGCGTCGCAGCTCGCGACGCTACCCACCTTCGTCAGCGCGCGCGGCTGGAAGCTCGTCAAGCCAGCCGAGACCTACGTCGATGATGGTCGCACCGCTAAGGAAGGCTTTCTCGCCAAGCGCACGGCCTTTACTCGCCTTATCCACGATGCATCTCAAGGCGCCTTCGACGTCGTAACCGTTGTCGATCTCGACCGCCTCACGCGATCGGAAGACCTCCAGGAGCGTGGCGAGGTTCTGGGTGCGTTCCAGCGCGCCGGTGTCCAGTTGGCTGTGTCGTCGACGGGGCAAATCTTGGACCTGCGGTCGTCGGTCGGCGACCTGATGTCGAGCCTCGGAACCTTCTTCGCAGCGGAGGCCAACCGAAAGCACCGCGAACGGATCCTTCGCGGGAAGGACGAAGCCATCCGGAAGGGCAAGAAGCCGGCCGGCCCAACGCCGTTCGGCTACCTCTACAACCGAGAAACCTCCACCTGGAGCGTCGACCCCGAGCTGGGTCCCATCGTCGTTGAAATCTTCACCCGAGTAGCAGATGGCGAGACTTGCGAGAGCATCGCGCGCGATCTCCAGGCGCGCGCCGTCCCCCGCGCGCGACCGAGCAAGTCTGGTCGGCGGGCGCCCGGCGTCTGGATCCGTGAACGGGTCCACCAGATCGTCCGGGCCCGTACCTATCTCGGTCGCTGGGTCGCAAACAAAGCTCGAGCGCTGGTGGTACCCGTACCCCGAATCATTGATGACCGTCTCTACGCCCGCGCAGACTCAGCGCTCCTTCGTGCTGGGCGCAGGGGTCAGCTCCGCAACCCCCATCAGTACCTGCTGCAGGGCATCTCCACTTGCGGGGCCTGCGGCGCGCCTATCGGATGCGCGTCGACTGGCTCTTGGCAGACCGGTGCCGGTACCCGCCGCAACTTTTACTATGTCTGCTCGCGACGCCGGCGGCCGAAGCCCTCCGAGCATGCTTGCGACTTGCCGATGTTTCGCTCGGATGCTGTAGACGCGAAGCTCTGGGAGGCAGTCCTCACCGCAGTCATCAGAGAGGATCATCTCGAACGCGCGGTCGCCGAGCGTGAGAAGGAGGTGGACGCCGGTCCTGATCCGAAGGCCGTGCCCCGGCTTGAGTCCCGGCTCAAGCAGCTCGTGCGCGCGGAAGAGATTCTTCTCGAGCGCTTCGGTCGGGGCCTGATCACCGAATCCGTTTTGGACAAGGAGCTCGTTCGGCTCTCCAAGGATCGCGCTGCAGGGGCCGCGGCGCTCGACATCGCGAAGGCTGCCTCGGAGAAGCGTCCCTCCCGAGAGCAGGGCTCTAAGGCGCTCCGGAGTGCCGTCGAAGACCTCCGCGAAAAGCTCAGATTTGCGACAGCCGAGGATCGCCGTGATATCGTCCGGGCCATCTTGGCCAAGGACGAAAACGCCGTGAAAATCGGGCCTGCGCGCGTCGAAGCCCGACTTTTGCTGGCTTCGCGGGCCAAGCACGGCGTTGCTCAGCTGTACACAGCTGGTTGATGAAGATGACCGCGGTGTTGTTCTTGGCGGTGGCGGCGGTCAGCTTGCGGAGCGCCTGGCTCATGAGCCGGGCCTGCAGCCCCATGTGGGCGTCGCCCATCTCCCCCTCGATCTCCGCCTTGGGGACCAGCGCGGCGACCGAGTCGATGACGATCAGGTCGACGGCGCCGGTGGCCACCAGCTTGTCGGCGATCTCCAGCGCCTGCTCGCCGTGATCGGGCTGCGAGACCAGGAGCTCCTCGATGCGGACGCCGAGCTTGCGCGCGTAGCCGACGTCGAGCGCGTGCTCGGCGTCGATGAAGGCGCAGACGCCGCCGGCGCGCTGGGCCTGGGCGATCGCCTGCAACGTCAGCGTGGTCTTCCCGGACGACTCCGGGCCGTAGATCTCGATCACCCGGCCGCGCGGCAGGCCGCCCACGCCCAGCGCCACGTCGAGGCCGACGGAGCCGGTGGGGATTACGTCCACCTCGGTGATCTCGCCGCCGTCGAGCGGCATGATGGCCCCCTTGCCGAACTGCTTCTCGATGGCGGCGATCGCGCCGGCCACTGCTTTCATCTTCTCTTTGATGCTGGACATGGCTCTCTCCTTTTCGGTCAGGTCACGGGTGTGGGTTGGTCGAGGATGCGGTACTGGAGGGTTTCGGCGAGGTGGACGGCCCGGACGGCGTCGCTCCCCTCGAGGTCGGCAACGGTGCGGGCCACGCGCCGGATCCGGGTGATGGCCCGCGCCGAGAGGCCGAGGCGGGCGGCCGCCCGTTCGAGCAGCGCGTGCCCGGCGGCGTCGATCGGCGCCACCCGCGCCAGCGCCGCCGCGGCGAGGCGGGCGTTCCAGGCGGCCCCCCGGGCGCGCTGCCGCTCCCGCGCCGCGCCGACCCGCGCGCGCACCGCCGCCGTCGGCTCGCCCGGCGCCGCCTCGGCGAGCTGCTGGTAGGGGAGCGCGGGGACCTCGACGTGGAGGTCGATCCGGTCGAGCAGCGGCCCGGACACCCGCGCCTGGTAATCGGCGGCGCAGCGCGGGACTCGCGCGCAGGCGAGCGCGGCATCGCCGAGATGGCCGCAGCGGCAGGGATTCATCGCCGCCACCAGCTGCACCCGCGCCGGATAGGTGACATGGGCATTGGCGCGGGCCACCACCGCCTGACCGCTCTCCAGCG
>DASZVW010000178.1:0-5871 GCA_035546895.1 Polyangia bacterium | reverse complement strand
CTCCAGCTCGGCGATCCGGTGCTCGCGGAAGGCCTCCTCGTCGCGCCCCAGCGTGAACAGCGCCTCGCCGCGCAGGTAGTGCAGCTCGGGGTCGGGCTTGTGCCCCTCGAAGTGGTGCGCCTTCTCCAGCGCCTCGGCCGCGTACTCGAAGTCGCCGGCCGCCGAGGCGGCCCGCCCGGCATCGCGCTCGGCGGGCCCGTCATAAGGGAGCGCCCGCAGCACCTCTTCGAACTGCTTGCGCGCCCGTTCGAGATCGCCGCGCGCCAGCGTGTCGGCCGCTTCCTTCCGCTCCTCCTCGACCTGCTGCGCCTCGGCGCGCGGGAGCGGCTTGGCGCCGCCGACGAGATCCTCTTCTTGCGCGGCGGCGGCCCCCGCCAGCATCAGGTAGAGCACGCCGGCGATGAACGCGGCGGCCGCCGCGCGACTGACCCACGCTGTCCCCCCTCTGCCGGCGGCCGCCACGTGCGGGAAATTTGCAACCGCCGTGCCCGCGGGCGACCGGCGTTACACCATTGCCCGTGCACGCTCCAGCACCGTCGAGTCACGGCGCCGTAACGCCGCCACGGATGAGAGTTACCCGCAGCTTGACAGCGCCGCCGACGGCGCTAACTGCCCGCAACTTGACAGGCATGACCTCGACCCTAACTTGCACAACGTTTGACTCAACCGAGGAGGAGAAACATGCGGAAGCTTCATCAGGGTGGAATGTTCGTGCTGGCGTTGGCGCTCGCGGCCCCGACGTTCATCGCGACGCGGGCGGCGGTGGCGAAGACCTCGGCGGCCAGCAGCGACCAGAGCTCCGAGAACAGCATGTCGAAGGAGGAGCAGGAGAAGCTGAAGGAGCACAACAAGCTCCGCGCCGAGATCAAGCGGGTGCACTACCCGGCGGCGAAGTCGACCATCGTCGCGCACGTCAAGGGGATCAAGGCCGACGACAAGAAGTGGTTCGACCAGACGCTCCCCGACAAGACGTACAGCTCCGCCGACGACGTCTACTCGGCGCTCGGCTGGGCGACCCCCGCCGCGGAGAAGTAGCGCGGCGTCCACCACGGCGCGTGAGCCCGCGTAGCGTTCGACGGCGCGTTCGACGTAGCATTCGACGTGGCGTGCGACGGGGCCGTTCGGCCCCGTCTCTCGTGCTCTCGCTCCTGCTGGCGGTGGCGGCGCTCCCCGGCCTCTCGTGCCGGTCGGGCCAGCAGCGGAGGGCGATGAGCGGCGCCGATCTCGCGCGCGTCGAGCGCTGGTGGATCCTGATCGGCGCCTCGCCGGTGCTCGAGGGGGTCGACTGGCGCCAGGCCGCGCGCGACACGCAGCTGGTGGTGTTGGGCGGCGATCCCCAGATCCCGCCCGGCGACTTCCCGCGCGGGACGCTGCGGCTCGGCTACCTCAGCATCGGCGAGTCCGATCCGCGGCGCCCCTACTGGCCCGAGGTGCAGGGGGCGCCTTTCCTGGTGGAGCCGGATCCCAATTGGCCCGAGAACGTGCGGGTCGATCTGCGGGACCGGCGCTGGCAGGAGATCCTCCTCACCCAGGCGATCCCCGGCCTGCTGGCGCAGGGGTTCGACGGGCTGATGCTCGACACGCTCGACACCGCCCCCTACCTGGAGGCCAAGGATCCGGTCCGCTTCGCCGGCTCGCGCCAGGCGCTGCGCGATCTCCTGCGCGACATCCGGGCGCGGTTCCCGGGCGCCGCGCTGCTGGCCAACGGGACGACCGCGCTCGCCGACGCGGCGCCGTTCGTCGACGGCTTCGTGATCGAAGGGGTGTTCGCCACCTACGACTTCGGCCGCCGGCTCTACCGCGAGACCACGCCCGCCGAGCGCGACTGGAAGCTCGCGCGCATCGCCGACGCCGAGGCGGTGGCCCGGCGGCCGGTCTTCACCATCGACTACGCCGACGTCGGCGACCTGCCGCTCGGGCGCTGGGCGGAGAGCCAGGCCCGGGCGCGGGGCTTCAAACCGTACGTCGGGGTGCGGGAGCTGAACACGCTCCCCTGAGGCGGGGGGCGGGTTTCTCTTGCATGTTTCAAATATTTTTGAATATTTAGAAACATCGTGACCACGGCCGGGTCTATGACGAATATCGGCGCCTTGACCACCCTGGCCGTCTCCCCGCCCTGCGGCTCGATCGCCGCCGCCGCCGCCCTCGTCGAGGAGGAGATGCGGACGGTGGAGGCGCGCCTCGGCGAGCGGCTGGAGAGCCCCGTGGGCGCCATCCCCGAGGTGGGGGCGCACCTGCTGGGCGCGGGCGGGAAGAGGCTGCGGCCGCTGCTCTCGGTGCTGGCCGCCCGGGCCACCGGCGCCCCGCTCGAGCACGCGGTGGCGGTCGGCTGCGCCGCCGAGCTGATCCACACCGCCACGCTGTACCACGACGACGTGGTCGACGACGGCCGGGTGCGGCGCGGGCGGCCGGCGGCGCGGATGGTGTTCGGCAACGGCCTGGTGGTGCTGGTGGGCGACTTCTGCCTGGCGCGCGCGCTGGAGACGGTGGCGCTCACCGGCTCGCTGCCGATGGTCCGCTCGCTGGCCGCCACCGTCACCGAGATGGCGGAGGGCGAGGTGGCGCAGCTCGAACGGGCCGGCAACCCCGACGCCTCCGTCGAGGAGTACTTCCGGGTCATCGACCGCAAGACCGCCTCGCTCATCGCCTGGTGCGCGCGCGTGGGCGGCTCGGTCGGCGAGGCGCTGTCGGCGCCGCTCGAGCGCTACGGGCGGGCGCTGGGGCGCGCGTTCCAGATCGCCGACGACGTCCTCGACAGCGCCATCGACGAGGCGACCGCCGGCAAGTCGGTCGGCCACGACCTGCAGGAGGGGAAGCTGACGCTGCCGGTGCTGCTGGCCTGCGAGGCCGATCCGGCGCTCGGGCGGCGCGTGCGCGAGCACCTGGGCGAGAAGGGGGTCCCGGCCGGGATCGTCGCCGAGATCCTGGCCGAGGTGCGCGCGGCCGGCGGCGTGGCGCGCGCGCGCCAGAAGGCGGCGGCGCTGGCCGACGTGGCGGTGGCCGCGCGGGGCGAGCTGCCGGCCTCGCGCTACCGCGACGGCCTCATCGCGCTGGCGCACGCCTCGGCGGACAGGAGCTCCTGATGTCGGCCGCCCCCGCCCCCGCCGCCGCGCCCAGCGCGGGCGGCTCGACCGAGGCCGTCCCCGCCCACTGGGACGACCTCGCGGGCTTCGTCCGCTACCTCGAGCAGCGGGGCGAGCTCCGCCGGGTGAAACAGGAGCTCGATCCGGTGCTGGAGATCTCGGCGCTCGCGCAGCAGGCGGTGCGCGCGGGCGGGCCGGCGCTGCTCTGCGAGCGGGTCAAGGGGTCGCGCTTCCCGCTGCTCATCAACACCTACGCCACCCGGCGGCGGATGTCGTGGGCGCTGGGCGTCCCCGACCTCGACGAGCACGCGCGGGCGATCCTCGCGCTGGTCAAGTCGCAGCCGCCGGCGGGGCTGCTCGACAAGGTGCGGATGCTCCCCAAGCTGGCGCGCGTCGCCGCCGCGACGCCCAAAGTGGTGCGGAACGCCCCCTGCCAGGAGGTGGTCGAGAGCGAGCCCGACCTCGGCAAGCTGCCGGTGCTCACCACCTGGCCCGGCGACGGCGGCCCCTACGTCACGCTGCCGATGGTGATCACGCGCGATCCCGACAAGGGGACGCGCAACGTCGGCTGCTACCGGATGCAGGTCTACGACGCGCGCACCACCGGCATGCACTGGCAGCTCCACAAGACCGGGCGCCGCCACATGCGGCGCTACAAGGAGCTCGGCCAGCAGCGGATGCCGGTGGCGGTGGCGCTGGGGGGCGATCCGGTGCTGCCGTACGCGGCGACGGCGCCGCTCCCCGACGGGATCGACGAGTTCCTGTTCGCCGGCTTCCTGCGCCGCAAGCCGGTGGAGATGGTGAAGTGCAAGACCATCGATCTCGAGGTGCCGGCCTCGGCCGACTTCGTCCTCGAGGGGTACGTCGACGTCGACGAGCTCAGGCGCGAGGGGCCGTTCGGCGACCACACCGGCTACTACTCGCTGGCCGACGACTACCCGGTGTTCCACCTGACCGCCGTCACCCGGCGCGAGTCGCCGATCTACGCCACCACCGTGGTGGGGCCGCCGCCGCAGGAGGACGCCTGGCTGGGGAAGGCGACCGAGCGCCTGTTCCTGCCGCTGCTCCAGATGACCTTCCCCGAGATCGTGGACATGAACCTGCCGGTCGAGGGGGTGTTCCACAACCTCTGCCTGGTCTCGATCAAGAAGGAGTACCCGCACCACGCGCGCAAGATCTGCCACTCGCTGTGGGGGATGGGGCAGATGATGTTCGCCAAGTGCATCGTGGTGGTCGACGACGACGTCGACGTGCAGAACACCGGCGAGCTGGTCTGGCGGGCGATGAACAACATCGACGCCAAGCGCGACGTCTTCTTCGCCGAGGGGCCCATCGACGTGCTCGACCACGCCTCGCAGGCGTTCGGGTTCGGCGGCAAGCTGGGGATCGACGCCACCCGCAAGTGGAAGGACGAGGGGTTCACCCGCGAGTGGCCCGAGGTCCTGAAGATGGACCCCGCCGTCGACGCGCGGATGGCGTCGCTGCTGAAGGAGCTGGGGCTGTGAACGCGTCGCTCGCCGAAGGGGGCGCCGACGTCCAGGGGATGTTCAACCGGGTGGCGCGGCGCTACGACGCCGCCAACCGGGTGATGTCGGGCGGCGTCGACGTGGTCTGGCGCCGGAAGGCGATCGGGCGGCTGCTCGAAGGGCTCGGCGAGGCGCCGCGGATCCTCGACCTCGGCGCCGGGACGCTCGACGGCGCGCTGGCGATCGCGCGGCGGGCGCCGGGCGCGCGCGTGGCCGCCGCCGACTTCGCGCGCGAGATGCTGCGGGCCGGGCGCAAGAAGCTGCGCGGCGCCGCCGTCGACACCCACGCCGCCGACGGGCACCACCTCCCTTACTGCGACGCCGCCTTCGACGGCGCCTTCTCGGCCTTCTGCGTGCGCAACCTGCGCGATCTGCCGCGCGGCCTCGGCGAGCTGCGCCGGGTGGTGCGGCCCGGCGGCCGCGTCGTCATCCTCGAGTTCCTGCGCCCCGACAAGCCGCGCTTCTTCTTCGACCGGATCTGGAACCCGCACGTGCTGCCGCTGCTCGGGTGGGCGGTGACCGGCGACCGCGCCGCCTACCGCTACCTCCCCGACTCGATCGCCGCCTTCCGCTCGACGGCCGAATTCGCCGCCGTCATGAACGAGGTCGGCTTCGCCGCGGTGGAGACCACGGCGCTGTTCCCGTCGGGCGTCGCCACCATGGTGGTGGCCTCGTGAAGCTGGTGGTCGCCGTCGGGGGCGCCTCGGGATCGATCTACGCCAAGCGCCTGCTCGACACCCTGGCGCCGTCGGCGAGCCAGGGGCAGCTCGAGGTCGGGCTGGTGTTCACCAACGCGGGGAATGAAGTCTGGAACCACGAGATCGGGGCGGTCCCGGACTATCCGTTCAAGCGCTACGGCCTGCGCGACTTCCGGGCGCCCTTCGCCTCGGGATCGGCGGGGTGGGACGCCATGGTGGTGATCCCCTGCTCGACGGGCGGGCTGGCGCGGATCGCGCACGGGATCTCCGACGACCTGGTGGGGCGCGCCGCCGACGTGATGTTGAAGGAGCGCCGCAAGCTGGTGCTGGTGGTCCGTGAAACGCCGCTCTCGACGGTGCATCTGGAGAACATGCTGGCCGTCACCCGCGCCGGGGCGGTGGTGCTCCCCGCGGCGCCGTCGTTCTACTCGAAGCCGGCGACCCTCGAGGCGCTGCTCGACACGGTGGTCGGGCGGGTGCTCGATCAGGTCGGCCTCCCCAACACCCTGATGCCCCGCTGGGGCGCCGACGAGCCCCGAGGAGGATCGCGATGAGCATCGAGCC
>DASZVW010000177.1:0-4937 GCA_035546895.1 Polyangia bacterium | reverse complement strand
CTGGCGGATGACCTGGCAATGTCTCGTCCGGCGGCGCTGATGCTGCCGGACCCTGACATTTCTGTCCGAATCCTCGTCGCGCCGGAGGGCCGGCGGCGCAATCCGGCCGAGGCGGCGGGCTCTTGGGACGGCCCGTTCGTTGCACGGCTCGTCGGCATGAGGTCACCGTCGGTCCTGATCCTGTTCGCGGGCATCGTCGCCGGCTGTGGAAAGGCCGCCGACACCGCGACCGACGCCGGCGTGGCGGGCGAGCTGCGCGCGGCGGAGGCGGCCTGGGCGGCGGCCAAGCCGAGCTGCTCGACCTATCACTATCAATCGACGACGCAGTCGGCGGCGTTCGATTCCTGCGCCACGACCACCATCGAGATCGCGAACGATCAACCCGTTCGCCGGAGCCTCACCGCCTACACCTACGGAACGTGCGGTGGCGGCGACGCTGGTCCCTCCGACAGCTGGGACGAGACGGGCGCCGCGATCGGCTCGCACGACGACGGCGCGCCCGCGCTGACGATCGAGCAGCTCTTCGCCGCCTGCCAGGGCGACCTGGCCCAGGACCCGAAGCAGAACAGCCTGACGCTGCAGATCGGGATGGACGGCGTGCCGATCGCTTGCGGGCACACGCCGAACGACTGCGTCGACGATTGCTACCTCGGGTTCGAGCTGTCGAACTTCGCTTGCACGCCCTGGCCCGCCGACGCCGGCGCCGGCGATCGCTGAGCCTCGGCGCCGCGCGCGCGCACGCCCCAGGCGCCGACGACGGCCAGCAGGAGCCCGAGCACGAGATGGGCGAGGTGGTCGAGGGGCTTGTAGAGGAAGACGGCCGCCGGGAAGATCCCCAGCACGCCGGCGGCGGCCTGGTAGAGATCGCCGAGGCCGAACAGGAGATTGAAGAGCGCCACGCCGCGCGCGCGCCGCGCCAGCACCAGCGCGGTGCCGAGCAGGCCGCAGGTGATGTGGAAGAGATCGTAAGGGACGGCGCCGCTCATCAGCGCGAGGCGCGGCGGGAGCAGCAGCCCGCTGGCGCCGGTCAGGATCAGCACGGGGCCGAAGGCGCCCAGCAGCCGGGCGTTCCAATCTGCGGCGCGCGCGCTCACCTCGTCTTTTCTAACCCGAAATACAGCACCAGGATCTGGCGTCGCTTGGTCTTCAAGTAGGCCTGGCCGAGGAAGAGGCCGGGGCGGAGCTGGCGCACCTCGTCCTTGATGGCGCGGATGAAGAAGGGGTTGCGCGGGTTGTCGTAGTCGAGCTGGACGGCGTCGAAGGCGCCGGCGCGCGAGGGGGCGACGAAGGTGTCGAACCGGAACCACCGCGTCCGGTCGGTGAAGACGCGGTTCTCGCCGGCGCCGCGGTTCGGATCGTTCCCGGCGGCGACGAAGCTCTTGCCGCGCCAGGGGAAGAGGCGGGTCCGCGCCCACAGCCGCGCCCACCAGAACAGCCACCCGGGCGCCGCCACCAGCGCCAGCATGCGGCCGCGCAGGTCGCCCGTCAGATCGCCGAGCGCGGGCGTGGCGGCGCCGAGGTAGAGCCGCCGCAGCGTCTCGGCGTCGGCGTGCAGCAGATCGTCGAGGCGCGCCGGGACCGGCGCCGTGGTCGCCACCGGAGCCGGCAGCTCGTGCGCGGAGACACTCATTTTTCTCTCCTTCTTCCAAGGTACGTCCGGAAGGCCGGCTCGGATCGCGGCGGCGGCGTGGATTTCCCGTTTTGTGTTCGGCCGATTTGCCCGCGCGGTTGGGGACGTTTACGCCAGCGGCGCAATTGCGTTCCAAAACGCGCGGTTCGTCGGCGCCGCCAGAAATGAGAGCAAAGCGCCACGTATGCGGAGACTCTACGGCGCGCTACTGAGACTCTCGCGCCGACTCGCGCGCGGAAGAGTGCCCGCGTTTCGCCCGATCCACCGTCGTCCCCAGGGAGGTGAAGATGATCTCGCGAAGCTCACTCGTTGCATCTGCTCTCGCCGTGCTCGCGCTCGGCGGAACCGCTTGGTCGCAGCCGGCCCCGACGGAGGCGCCGCCGCCGCCCGCGGTCCCAGAGGCGCCGCCGCCGCCGCCGATGGAGGCCGCGCCCGTCGCCGCCCCGATGGCGCCGCCCGCGCCCGCGCCCTCGGCGCCGTCGTTCAAGATCGACGCCGGCGGCGGGACCACGCTCAAGATCGGCCTCCTCTTGCAGCCGCAGTTCCAGATGCTCGGCAACACCGAGCTCGACGGAAATTCCTACAACCTGTTCATCCGCCGCACGCGCCTCCTCGTCGGCGGGACCCTGTTCGGCGCGTTCGAGTACTTCTTCGACACCGATTACCCAAACCTGTTTCTCGCGGACAACACGCCGGCGAATGCCATGACCATGACCGCCGCGTCGACGGTGAAGCTGACCCCCGGGATGAACGTGCAGGACGCGTTCGTGACCTGGAAGCCGGTCAGCGGACCCTACAAGGACGCGTTCAAGATCGACGCCGGTTACATGTTGCCGCCGATGGCGCACAACGCGGTCCAGAGCGCCACCTCGCTCTACTCCTGGGACTACTTCGCGTTCACCTTCCTGAGCACCGCCAACACGCTGCTCGGGAGCCAGGCCAGCCCCGTGGGGCGCGATCTCGGCGTGCAGGTGCGCGGCCTGTTGTTCGACGGGCACCTCGAGTATCGGGCCGGCCTGTTCCAGGGCCTCCGCGACACCGACAGCGCGACCGACGTGGGGTCGAACAACTTCTTCCGCGCCGTGGGTCGCCTGCAGGTCAACTTGCTGGACGCCGAGCCGGGGTTCTTCTACGCGGGTACTTACCTGGGCAAGAAGAGAATCCTCTCCTTCGGCATCTCGGGTGACACGCAGCGCAGCTATCACTACGTCGCGGGCGACGGCTTCGCCGACCTGCCGCTCGGGCCGGGCGTGTTCACGGCCCAGGTCGACGTGGTCCACTGGAACGGCGGCACCTTCGTCCCCGGCCTCCCCAAGGAGACCGCCGTCATGGGCGAGGTCGGCTTCAACGTCGACGCGATCAACGTCTCTCCCATCCTGCACGCCGAGTACCTGTGGGCGCCCGCGGCCGATCTGGGGCACTTCGGCGGCGGCCTGGCGTTCTGGCCGTACGGCCACAACTCGAACCTCAAGGCCTTCTACACCCGCAACACCACCACGGCGGCCATGCAGCACGCCGACAACCAAATCAACGTACAGTGGCAGCTGTACTTCTTTTAAAAGGACCCTCGGAGGTCCTTTGAATCCCCCGCGAAGAGCGCCGGCGGGCGAAGCCCGTCGTCGCTCACGCGATCACAATGGAGGGTGAGCGCATGACCGCACCAGCAACGGCTGCACCGGTGGGGCTCGGCAGGGCGGAGATCCGGAAGGTCATCTTCGCCTCGTCGCTGGGCACCGTGTTCGAGTGGTACGACTTCTACATCTACGCGACGCTGGCGCCGTTCTTCGCGACGCTGTTCTTCCCCAAGGGGAACGCCACGGCGGCGCTGCTGGCCAGCTTCGCCACCTACGCGGCCGGGTTCCTGGTCCGGCCGTTCGGGGCGCTGGTGTTCGGGCGGGTCGGCGATCTGGTCGGCCGCAAGTACACCTTCCTGGTCACCATCATGGTGATGGGCCTCTCGACCGCGGCGGTCGGCATGCTGCCGACCTACGCGAGCGTGGGGATGCTGTCGCCCACCATCCTGGTGCTGCTGCGCCTGGCCCAGGGGCTGGCGCTCGGGGGCGAGTACGGCGGCGCCGCCACCTACGTCGCCGAGCACGCGCCGGACGAGAAGCGCGGCCTGCACACCAGCTGGATCCAGACCACCGCGACGCTCGGCTTCTTCGTGTCGCTGGTGGTGATCGCCGCCTGCCGGGGGTCGATGGCCGAGGCGTCGTTCAAGGCCTGGGGGTGGCGGATCCCGTTCCTCATCTCGATCATCCTGCTGGTCGTCTCCGTCTACATCCGGCTCAAGCTGAACGAGTCGCCGGTCTTCCTGGAGATGAAGGCGCAGGGGAAGGGGAGCAAGGCGCCGCTGCGCGAGAGCTTCACCAACTGGGCGAACCTCAAGGTGGTGCTCATCGCGCTGTTCGGCGCGGCGGCGGGGCAGGGGGTCGTCTGGTACACGGGGCAGTTCTACGCGCTCTTCTTCCTCACCGGGACGCTCAAGCTCCCCTGGCAGACGGGCTACGAGATCATCGCCATCACGCTGGCGCTCGGCACCGGCCTGTTCGTCTTCTTCGGCTGGCTCTCCGATCGGATCGGCCGCAAGAAGATCATGATCGCCGGGTGCTTGCTGGGGGCGGTGACCTACTTCCCGATCTACAGGGCGATGACCCACTTCGGGAACCCGGCGCTGGAGAGCTTCGCGGCGCGCACCAAGGTCACGCTGACGGCCAGCAACTGCCGGATGCACCTCTTCCCCAACCCCAAGACCGTCTACAGCCCGTGCGACAAGGTGCAGGACTTCCTGGCCAAGAAGAGCCTCTCCTACGAGACGCTCGAGGGGCCGGGCGTCGAGCAGCCGGTCACGCACATCAACGACGCCGTGATCGTGGGGTTCGACGAGGCCAAGCTGGGCGGCGCGCTCAAGGCGGCCGGTTACCCGGCGGCGCCCAAGCCCGAGGACGTCAACGTGCCGATGCTGGTGATCCTGGTCCTCATCCAACTCGTCTACGTGACGATGGTCTACGGGCCGATCGCCGCCTTCCTCGTCGAGCTGTTCCCGGCGCGCATCCGCTACACCTCGATGTCGCTGCCGTACCACATCGGCAACGGGTGGTTCGGCGGGATGCTGCCGCTCACCGCGGCGGCGCTGGTGGCCGCCAAGGGGGACATCTTCGCCGGGCTCTGGTACCCGGTGATCGTCTCGGCCGTCACCGTGGTCATCGGCCTCCTGGCCGTCCGCGAGAGCCGCGACCACAAGATCCACACGCTGTAGCGCCGTCGCGCCGCCGTCAGCCGCCCTCGGCGTCCCCGAGGGCGGCGG
>DASZVW010000176.1:0-1688 GCA_035546895.1 Polyangia bacterium | reverse complement strand
GCTCGGCGTCCAAGAGCCACTCTGCCAATCCCAGTCGAAGCCGTTCCAGTCCCAGTAGCCGCCCACCCAGAAGTAGCCGTAGCCGG
Source organism: Polyangia bacterium (assembly GCA_035546895.1). Lineage (GTDB taxonomy): Bacteria > Myxococcota_A > Polyangia > Fen-1088 > Fen-1088 > JADGRB01. The sequence continues at coordinate 1,602 of DASZVW010000176.1, read as the reverse complement.
GGGCCGGCGGCTGGTACTCGGGGATCGGATCGGGGATGGGGCTGGTCGGGTAGGCCGACGCCTCCAGCACCGGGGCGGCCGGCGCCGGCTCGGCGTACGCGGCCGGCGCAGGCTCGGGCGGCGGCGGTGCCGGCTCGGCGTAGACCGGCGCGGGCGCCGGAGCGGGCGCGACGTAGACCGGCGCGGGCGCGGGCGCGACGTAAACCGGCGCGAGCGGGCGCACGTAGCAACCGACGAGGGGGGCGAACACCAACACCAACGAGCCTTGCAACCAGGGGCGCAGATTCATGGGCACTCTCCTCGAGTTTTTCGAGTCACGGCACGGTAACACGCCCCCCGAGCCAGCAACCATGAAAAAGGAAAATGGCGAAATTCCCGATAGGCGTGCGATCCGGCGCGCGCGGCCGGCGCTCGGACCGGCGCGCCCGACCGGGTAGAGTGCTCGCGCGCCGCGCCCGGGTGCGCGGCCGCGATCGATGGCGATCTCTTCTTCTTTGTCCGCAGGCTCCCCTGGCGGCGCCGCGCCCGAGCCCTGGCGGCGGGCGTTGCCGGTGTCGCTGCCGGCGCTCGCCTTTCTCCTCGGCTGCACCCCGCTGGCCGACTTCGACGTCTGGTGGCACCTGCGCGCCGGGCAGCTGATCCTCGAGCGGGGCGCCGTCCCGCGGCTCGATCTCTTCACCTACACCGACGCCACGCGCCCCCACGGCGCGCCCGCCCACAAGCCGTTCATGGACCCGCGGCTGGAGGTCAACACCCAGGAGACGTTCGAGCGCTACCTGGCCCATCCGGCGCCTGTGGAAGAACGATCGCGGCTGGGAGGAGGCGCTGGGGATCGACTATGAGCGCCCGGACGAGATCCCGGCGATCTTGATCGAGCGCGGCCCGCTCGGGCGCGCGGCGGAGATCCTGAGCCACGATCCGCGCTGGCGCTGCGTGTTCGCCGACGATCTAGCGACGGTGTTCGTGACCACCCGCTTCGCCGAGCAGCACGGGCTGCCCGCGGTGGCGCTGCGCTGACGCGCCGGCCGCGCGGGCGCTAAGCTTCGGCCATGTCGTCCGCCGTCCTCGCGCGCGCCGCCGCGTTCTGTGAGCGGTTCGGGTTGCGGGCGCCGATCCTGCTGGCGCCGATGGCGGGTGCCTGTCCGGCCGCGCTGTCGATCGCCGTCGCCAACGCTGGCGGCATGGGCGGCGCCGGCCTGCTGCTCGACGGGCCCGACGCCATCGCCGCCTGGATGCGCGCGCTGCGCGCCGGCACCGCGGGGCCGGTGCAGTTGAACCTCTGGGTCCCCGACCCGCCGCCCGCGCGCGACGCCGACCACGAGCGCCGCGTGCGCGAGTTCCTCGCCGGCTTCGGCCCGGCCGTGGCGCCCGTGGCCGGCGACGCCCGCCCGCCCGACTTCGCCGCCCAGTGCCAGGCGGTGCTGGCCGCCGCGCCGGCCGCGGTGTCGTCGATCATGGGTCTCTTCCCCGCGGCCTTCGTCGCCGAGCTGAAGGCCCGCGGCGTCGCCTGGTTCGCCGTCGCCACCACGGTGGCCGAGGCCGTCGCCGCCGAGGCTGCGGGCGCCGACGTCATCGTCGCCCAGGGGGCCGAGGCGGGCGGCC
>DASZVW010000175.1:0-7963 GCA_035546895.1 Polyangia bacterium | reverse complement strand
GGTGTCGGTGTTCGACCCCGCGCGGAGCATCCGCGACGCCGTGAGGCTGTTCGCGGTCGCCAAGCAGAAGCAGTGCCGCGTCGACCTCAGCGTCGCCGCGCTCCCCGCGGTCCGCGGCTCGTCCGCGCGCCTCGGCCAGGTGATCATCAACCTGCTGCAGAACGGCCTCGACGCCGCCGGCGACGGCTGCACGCTGGTGGTCCGCAGCGACTCGCCCGGCGACGACGTGCGGATCCTGGTCACCGACGGCGGCCCGGGCATCCCGGCCCACGTCGCCGAGCGCATCTTCGAGCCGTTCTTCTCCTCGAAGGGGAGCAACGGCATGGGCCTCGGGCTCTCGATCTGCCGGGAGATCGTCGAGGAGCTGGCGGGGACGATCGACTTCGAGACCGGTCCCCAGGGGACCACGTTCCGGGTGATGCTCCCGGGGTTCCACCCCGACGTGAGCGGACCGACCCCGGTCTAGCGCGCGCTGCCGCCGGCGCGCCTCGGGGTCGGGCCCGGCTCGATCCCGCGGCCCCCGCGTCAGGGCCGTGACCCGCGCGGAAGCGGCCGTCGGTCCGTCGACGGGCCACACCGCGCTCACCGTCGGCCGGCCGTCACCCGCGGCGCCAACCCCGCGAGAACCGGCGAGAGAGCGTTGGTCCCGCGATTGCTCATCAGGAAGCGCAGGAGGAACGGATGATCGACTTCGAGACAGCCAGACTGGCCGGGATGGATGGCCGGTCGCCCCTGCGCCGGCGGCTCCGGAGCCGGGCGCACGCGACGACCGTCCCCGGGATGGCCATCGTCAGACCGCTGACGCAGCTCGATCTCCCCGGCGGCTGGCGCGCCGCCCGCCCCTTCGTCGAGGCGCTCGGCCTCTGCATCGAGGCGGGGCTGCTGATCCTGGACGCGGCGGGGAACGTGCTGTTCTGCAACCCGGGGATGGCCTCGATGCTCGACCTCGAGGGTGACGCGATCGAGCGGCTGACGGCCGCCGAGCTGACGGAGCTCATCCGGACCCGGGTCCCCGAGCCGCCGCCGGTGGTGCGCGACCGCGCCCTCATCCCGCCCGCCGGCGGGATCGTCTGCGAGGAGTTCGAGATGCGGGGGAGCTCGCGGACGGTGGTCCGCTGGGTCGCCCAGGCGGTCGAGCGGCCCGAGCCGGCCACGGTGGTGGTCTGCACCGACATCACCGCGGACGTCGACCTCGCCCGCATGCACGAGGAGGACGCGACCACCGACCGGCTGACCGAGACGCTCAACCGCCGCGGCATCGAGCCGCACCTGACGCGCGAGATGTCGCTGGCCGCCCGCCACCGGGTCCCCTTGAGCGCGGTGCTGCTGGACATCGACCACTTCAAGAGCGTCAACGACGTGCACGGACACAACGTGGGCGACGCCGTCCTGCGGGCCGTCGGCGAGGTGATCCGGAAGACCGCGCGGGCCACCGACCTGGTGAGCCGCTGGGGCGGCGAGGAGTTCCTGGTGCTGCTCCCCCACACCGACCTCCAGCGCGCGCACCTGGCGGCGGAACGGATCCGGGTGGCGGTGGAGAGCGCGCGCCCGCTGGAGGCGCGCCCGATCACGATCTCGGCCGGGGTGGCGGAGTTCGTCCCTGGCGACAGCGCCCGGTCGCTCGTGCAGCGGGCCGACAAGCAGCTCTACGCCGCCAAGGCCGGCGGGCGGAACCGCACATGCTAGCCGGGGCCGGACACCGCCGGAGGGGGCGATGAGCGCCCTGCCGCCCGGCAAGGCGCTCGGCCTCGGCGCCTGCGGCGTCGATCTCGAGTGCGCGCCCGAGCTCGATCAGGTCTCCTCGATCCGCGAGTTCATCGAGAGCTACTACCAGCTGGTGCTCGGCGACCCCGAGCTCATCAGCCGCATCGCCATCGCCGCCCACGAGCTCCTGGAGAACGCCACCAAGTACTCGAGCCGCGGCGGCTCCCGGCTGCGGATCGAGATCAAGGGCGGGGCGGCGCCCCGCAAGATCTCGGTCAGCGTCTCGAACGTCGCCGATCCGGCGCGGCTCGAGGAGCTCAAGGGGACCATCTCCGAGCTCGGGAAGACCGACGACGCCGCCGAACTCTACCAGGACTACATCGAGCGCGCCGCCAAGCGCGACGAGGGCTCGGGGCTGGGCCTGGCGCGCATCCGCGCCGAGGCCGAGATGTCGCTGGTGCTCGAGCTCGAGGGCGACGAGGTTTGCGTGAAGGCCGAAACTCCACTCCAACCGGAAGAGAAACCGTGACTCAACTCCTGTCGATCTCCGAGGCGAAGTTCTCCGCGACGGCCGTCCACCAGGACGCCGACATCGTGCTGCAGCTGACCGGCAGCGCCGACGTGGTCGCCAAGCACCACCTGGCCGGCCTGCTGCGGGAGCTGCACGAGCAGGCCAAGGCGCTGGGCGTCCACGAGGTCAAGATCGACATCCGCCGGCTGGCCTTCATGAACTCCTCCTGCTTCAAGGACATCATCACCTGGCTCGAGCGCGCGCGCGCCGACCACGGCTACCGGATCGTGTTCCTCTCCAGCGCCGGCCAGCACTGGCAGAAGCGGAGCCTGCACGCCCTCTCCTGCTTCGCGCGCGATCTGGTCTCCATCGAGGCGAGCTGATGTCGACCACCGCCGGTTACACCCTGACCCGGAGCTTGCGGGAGACGCGGCACGCGACGCTGTTCCGGGCGCTGCGCGAGCAGGACCAGCGCCCGGTCCTGCTCAAGGTGATCGGCGGCGACAACCCGAGCCCGCTCGACGTCATCCGGCTCGAGCACGAGCACGCGCTGCTCGACGGGCTGGACGTCCCCGGGGTGGTCAAGACGCTGGGGCTCACCAAGGTGGGCGACCGGACGGCGCTGGTGCTGGAGGACGCGGGCGATCGCTCGCTCGACGACGCCCTCGGCGGCGCCGGCATGCCCCTGCCGCGCTTCCTCGACACCGCCATCGCCATGGCCGAGATCCTGGAGTCGGTCCACCGCCGCCAGATCATCCACAAGGACATCAAGCCGCAGCACTTCTTCCGCCGAGGGGACGCCGGCCCGCTCACCCTGATCGACTTCGGCGCCGCCACCCGCCTCTCCGTGGAGCAGCAGGGGATGACCTCGGTGGCGTCGCTCGAAGGGACGCTCGCTTACATGTCGCCCGAGCAGACCGGGCGCATGAACCGGATCATCGATCGCCGCACCGACCTCTACTCGCTCGGCGTCTCCTACTACCAGCTCCTCACCGGCGTGCTGCCGTTCCAGACCACCGATCCGCTGCGCCTGGTGCACAGCCACATCGCCCGCCTGCCGCCGCCGCCCAGCCAGGTGGTCCCCACGATCCCGCCGGTCCTCTCGGCCATCATCATGAAGCTCCTCAGCAAGAACGCCGAGGACCGCTACCAGGACGTGGCCGGCCTCAAGGCCGATCTGGAGATCTGCCGGGAGCAGCTCCTCGCGCAAGGGCGGATCGACGAGTTCCCCATCGCCGAGCGCGACTTCTCCGGTCAGCTCCGCATCCCGCAGAAGCTGTACGGGCGCGGGGCGGAGCTCGAGGCGCTGCTGGCCGCCTTCCAGCGGGTCCGGCGCGGCAACCCCGAGATGCTGCTCGTCTCGGGCTACTCGGGGATCGGCAAGTCGGCGCTGGTGAACGAGATCCACAAGCAGATGGTCCTCAAGGGGCGCTTCGTGGCCGGCAAGTTCGACCAGCTGGCGCGCAACGTCCCCTACGCGGCCCTCAGCCGGGCCTGCGGCGACATCGTGCGCTCGATCCTCACCGACTCCGCCGAGGCGCTGGCGGTCTGGCGCGAGAGGCTGCTCGGCACGCTGGGGGCCAACGGCCAGGTGGTCGTCGACCTGGTCCCCGAGCTGGCGGTGGTCATCGGTCCCCAGCCGCCCGTCCAGGAGCTGGGCCCCAACGAGTCGCAGCACCGGTTCGAGCGGACGTTCCAGGAGTTCCTGGCCGTCTTCATGTCCGAGCGCCACCCGCTGGTCCTCTTCCTCGACGATCTGCAGTGGGCGGACCCGGCCTCCCTCCGCTTCATCCACCTCCTGCTGGCCGACCGGCGGCGGGGCCACCTGCTGGTCATCGGCGCCTACCGGGACAACGAGGTCGGCCCCGCTCACCCGCTCAGCCTGGCCCTCGCCGACCTGCGCGCGGCCGGCGCCGCGGTGGGCGAGATGAAGCTGCGCCCGCTCGAGCTGGCGGACGTCAACCAGCTGGTCGCCGACACGCTCGCCTGCCCACACGAGGAGGCGGCGCCGCTCTCGGAGCTGGTGCTGCGGAAGACCGACGGTAACCCCTTCTTCCTGTCGCAGTTCCTGACCACCCTGCACGCCGACGGCCTGCTGGCCTTCGACCCCGCCGCCCGCCGCTGGACCTGGGACCTCGCGCGCGTCGAGGGGAGCCTGGCGACCGACAACGTCGTCGAGTTCGTGCTCGCCAAGCTCAATCGCTTCGCGCCCGAGTCGCGCCACCTGCTCTGGCTGGCCGCCTGCATCGGGCACGAGTTCGACCGCCAGACGCTGGCCACCATCGCCGAGCTGCCGCCCGAGCACGTCTCCGAGCACCTCTGGGAGCCGCTGCGCGAGGGGCTGGTCCTCCCGCTGGACGTCAAGCCGGCCGTGAACCCGCGCTACCGCTTCCTGCACGATCGGGTGCAGCAGGCGGCCTACGCGCTCATCGAGGAGTCGGGCAAGGAGGCGGCCCACCTGCGGATCGGCCGCCTGATGTGGGAGCGGCTCGACACCAGCGCGAATGAATCGCTGTTCGACGTGGTCAACCACATGAACATCGGCGCCCGCCTGATCGCCGACCCGGCCGAGCGGCTGGCCCTGGCGCGCATGAACGTCTCGGCGGCCCGGCGGGCGCGCGACGCCGCGGCCCACGGGGTAGCGAGCAAGCTGCTCGTCGCGGCGCTCGAGCTGCTCGGCGAGGACGCCTGGAGCGTCGAGTACGAGCTGGCCCACGCGGCGCACCTCCTCAAGGCCGAATGCGCCTACGGCGCCCACCAGATCGACGAGGCCTTCCGCCTCATCGCGGTGATCGAGGCCCGGTCGCGCACCCCCCTCGACCGCGCGCTGGCGCGCGATCTCAAGACGCTGATCCTGACCGGCCTCAACCAGATGGAAGCGGCGATCGCGCACGGGATCGAGACCGCCCGCCTGATGGGCCTCGACTTCCCCCTCGCCGAGGCGGAGCTGGGCCCCGCCATCGGCGCCGAGATGGCGGCCCTGGGCGCGGCGCTGGCCGGCCGGAGCGTCGAGTCGCTGATCGACCTGCCGCCGATGACCGACCGCCAGGCCCTGGCCAGCCTGAACGCGCTCTACCAGATCATCCCCGCCGCCACGCAGCTCCGCCCGCCGGTGATGGTGCTGGCGGTGGCCAAGGCGGTCAATCTGGCGCTCGCCAGCGGCAACGGCCCCCTCTCCTCCTACTTCTACGTCTGCTACGGGATGTTGCGGGCCATGTCCGCCGACTACGAGACCGGCTACCGGTTCGGCCAGCTGGGGATCGCCCTCAACGAGCGGCTCAAACATCGGGTGGTCAAAGGCGCCAACCACTTCGTGTTCGCGGCCTTCGTCTCCCTCTGGCACAAGGATCTCACCGAGAGCATCTATCACGCGCGGGTGGGCCTCAAGGCGAGCCTCGAGGTCGGCGACTACCTGCACGCCGCCTACTGCGCCTCGTTCCACTCCCTCTACCGCCTGTTCCGCGGCGAGAGCCTCGACGACATCGCCACCGACGTGGCGGAGTTCTCCGAGATCGTCGAGCAGCTCGGCGACGTGGTCAACGTCGGCGAGTTCCGGATGATTCGGCGGCTCATCGACGATCTCAAGGGGCGCGCCGACGACGATCGCGGCCGGGCCGCGCGCGCGGCGGACGACGCCAGCATCGGGGACAGCGGCAACCAGTTCCTGATCTCCAGCTACCGGTTGTTCGGCGCCATGTCCGCCTACCTGGCGGGAGACATCGCCACCGCGGCCGGCCTCATCGAGGCCGCCAACGCCGCCGCCTACGCGGGCAACTTCATCGGCCCCGAGATCCGCTTCTACCGGGCCCTGGTCCTGGCGGCGCGGCTGCGCCGCGAGCCCGACGGCGATCGCGCGCAGCTCCTGGCCGTCATGCAGGCCGAGGAGTCGACCTTCCGCGCGCTGGCCGCCGCCTCGCCCTCCAACTTCGAGCACCGGCACGCGCTGGTCGCCGCCGAGCTGGCCGCCTGCCAGGACCGCGCGGGCGAGGCGCAGTCGCTCTACGACGTGGCGATCGCCAAGGCCGAGGCGGCCAGCTCGATCGCGCTGGTGGCGCTGGGCAACGAGCTGGCGGCCCGCTTCCACCGGTCGGCCGGACGGGCCAAGGTCGCGCGGGCCTACCTGACCGACGCCCACGCCGCCTACCTGCGCTGGGGCGCGACCGGCAAGGCCAACCGGCTGTCGGCGGAGGGGGCGATCGAGGTCCGCGCCAGCGACACCGCCGAGATGCGGGTCGACCAGCTCGACGCGCTGGCGGTGGTCAAGGCCTCGCAGGCGATCTCGACCCAGATCGTGCTGCCCAAGCTGGTCGACAGCCTGATGCGGACGATGATCGAGCAGGCGGGCGCCGAGCGCGGCTACCTGGTCCTCGTGCGCGACGGCAAGCTGTGGGTCGAGGGGGCGGCCGGGACCGCCGCCGAGACGGCCGACTTCGAGCCGTTCGAGCTCGACTGGGCCGACGAGCGGATCCACGACCTCCTGCCGGTCTCGATCCTGGTGTTCGTCTCGCGCGCCAAGGAGAAGGTGCTGCTCGACCACGCCGACAAGAACAACGCCTTCTCGGCCGACCGGTACTTCTTCAGCAACCGCCCGCGCTCGCTGCTCTGCCTGCCGATGATCCGCCAGGGCTCGCTGCTCGGCCTGCTCTACCTCGAGAACAGCCTGGCGGGCGACACCTTCCACGACGCCCGGGTGGGCATGCTGGAGGTGCTGGCGGCCCAGGCGGCCATCTCGATCGAGAACGCCACGCTCTACGAAGAGATGGAGCGCCGGGTCGAGGACCGCACCCGGCTGCTCGAACAGAGCACGCGCGAGCTGGAGGCGAGCCTCCAGCTCATCAGCCAGAACCAGGCCCAGCTCATCGAGGCCGAACGGAAGGCCGCCGTCGCCCACTACGAGGGCGAGCTGGCCATCGCCCGCCAGATCCAGACCTCCATCCTCCCCCAGAACCGGGAGGTCGAGGGGTTCGAGATCTCCAGCGCCATGATCACCGCCAGCGAGGTGGGCGGCGACTACTACGACCTCGTCCCCGTCGAGGCCGACGGCTGCTGGATCGGAATCGGCGACGTCTCCGGCCACGGCCTCGACGCCGGCCTCATGATGCTGATGGTGCAGAGCGGCCTCGGCGCGCTGATGCGCCAGGACTCGGCCGACGATCCGGCGCGCCTGGTCTGCCACCTGAACCGGATGCTGCACGAGAACGTGCGGGTGCGGCTCCGCCGGGACGACTTCGCGACCCTCACCCTCTTCCGCTTCTTCCCCGACGGCCGCTTCGTGTTCGCCGGCGCCCACGAGGAGATCCTGGTCTGGCGCGCCGCCAGCGGCCGCGTCGAGCGGATCCCCACCCCGGGGACCTGGGTCGGCGCCGCCCGCGACGTCGAGCCCGACATGCAGAACGGCGAGAGCCGCCTCGCCGAGGGCGACGTGATGCTCCTCTACACCGACGGGATCACCGAGGCCCGCTCGGCCGACGGCGAGCCGTTCGGGATCGACCGCTTCGCGTCGCTGCTCGAGAGCCTGGCCGGCGAGCCGACCGCCGAAATCTCCGCGCGCATCCTGGCCGCCATCGAGGCCTGGGCGCCGCAGCGGGAAGACGACCGCACGCTGATCGTCCTGCGGCGCGGCGCCGCCCGCCCGCCGTCGCCGGCGCGTTGATTTCGGCGCCGGCCGCGTTACGGTTGGCCCGCTGAACGCACGGAGGGACCATGGGCCGGTCGAACGCCATCGTGGTGGGCGGGGTGGTGCTGGCG